>NZ_JASCPA010000019.1:0-70224 GCF_029959715.1 Pseudomonas sp. PS02288
CTGGCGAGCTGCTCGCGCATGCTCGCCAGCGCCGCCGGCAGCGGGCGTGAGTCGGCCTGGCCGGTGCGCAGCCAGACGCCTTGGTTGGCGGCGAGCAGCGCCGCGGCGGCGACCTGCTCGCTCAGCTCCAGGCTGCGCAGGGCGTCGCGGGCGGCGATGGTGCCCATGCTGACCTTGTCCTGGTTGTGGCATTCGGTGGAGCGCGAGAACAGGCTCGCCGGCATGCCGTTCTTCAGCGCTTCGGCGGTCCAGGCGCTGGCGCCGATCTGCACCGCCTTGAAGCCGTGGTTGATCATCGCGGTGTGCGCCGGCGCGCCGGAGAGGTTGCTAGGCAGGCCGTGGTTGTAGCGGGTGTCCACCAGCAGCGCGAGCTGGCGGTCGAGCAGGTCGGCGACGTTGGCGACGAGGTTCTTCAGGCTGTCCATGGCGAAGGCGATATGGCCGCCGTAGAAATGCCCGCCGTGCAACACGCGCTCCTCTTCGGCGTCGATGATCGGGTTGTCGTTGGCGCTGTTCAGCTCGGTCTCGATGAACTGGCGCAGCCAGCCCAGGCTGTCGGCGAGCACGCCGAGCACGTGCGGCGCGCAGCGGATGGAGTAGCGATCCTGCAGCCTATGCAGCGGCGGCGTCGGGCCGTCGATGGCCAGGTCGTCGCGCAGCCAGGCGGCGACCTGGGCCTGGCCGGGGTGCGGCTTGGCGGCGAACAGGCGCTCGTCGAAGTGTTCCGGGTTGCCCTGCAGGGCGATCACGTTGAGCGCGGTGATGCGCGTGGCCAGGCGCAACAGGTAGTCGGCGCGGACGAACGCCTGGCAGGCCAGGCCGGTCATCACCGCGGTGCCGTTCATCAGCGCCAGGGCTTCCTTGGGCCGCAGCACCAGCGGCGTCCAGCCGAGTTCGCGATGGACCTCGGCGGCGCTGCGGCGGGCGCCGCGCCAGAGCACGTCGCGTTCGCCGGCGAGGGCGGCGGCGACGTAGGACAGCGGCGTGAGATCGCCGCTGGCGCCCACCGAGCCTTCTTCGGGAATCAGCGGCAGCACGTCCTCGGCGAGGAACGCCTGCAGCCGTTCGAGCAATTCCAGGCGCACGCCGGACATGCCGTGGGTCAGCGAACGCAGGCGCGCGGCGAGCACGGCGCGGGTGGCCTGGGCGTCGAGCAGCTTGCCCAGGCCACAGCCGTGGAAGGTGAACAGGTGCTGCGGCAGCGCCTCGACGTGCTGCAGCGGCACGGCCACCACGCAGGAGTCGCCGTAGCCGGTGGTGACGCCGTAGATGACCCCTTCGCGGTCGAGGAGAGTGTCGAGGAACTGAGCCCCGCGAGCGATCCGCTCACGGAAGGCGGCGTCGTCCTGCAGGCGCGTCGGTGCGCGGCGCTCGGCCACGGCGACCAGTGCTTCGATGGAAAGATGGCTTTCGCCGAACACCACGGGATCAGTCGTCATGCGATTTCCAGAACGGATAGAAGTTGAACCATTGCAGCGGCGCCTGGGCGCAGTGCTCACCGAGGCGCAGGGCGTAGCGCTGCGTCCACTCGCGGATCACCTGCTGACGGTCGTTGCGCCGCCAGTGGATGCGTTCGGCGAAGGGCTCCAGGTGAATCCGGTAGCGCCCGCGCTGCTTGATGCAGAACAGCAGGCTCGCCGGGCATTGCAGCAGCCCGGCGAGCAGCCACGGGCCCTGCGGAAAATCGGCCGGCTTGCCGAGGAAGTCGACCCGGCTGCGGCGGCCGCCGTGCAACGGCACGCGGTCGCCAGCGATGGCCAGCCATTCGCCGTTGTCCAGCCGCTCCGACAGCTGCAGCATGATCGCCGGGTCCAGCTCGCTGACCTGAATCAGGCGCAGGCGGCTGGCACCGGCGTCACCGAGCAGGCGGTTGAAGCGCTCGGCGTGGCGGGTGTGCACCAGCACGTTCATGCGCACCTGTTCGCCCAGTTCGGCCAGCGCGCGGCATACCTCGAGGTTGCCCAGGTGGGCGCCGACCAGCAGCTGGCCGCGCTGGCCCGAAGAAGTCTTCTGCCGCAGGCCGGCCGGGTCCAGCAGTTCGATGTCGCGCATGTCCAGCTTGCCGTTCCAGACGTCGAGCTTGTCGAGCAGGCTGTCGGCGAAGGCGAGGAACTGGCGGAACACCGAGCGCGTGTTTGGCCGCAGCCCGGCTTTTCCGCTCCACTGGGCGAGGTTGTCCTGGTATTCGCGGGCACTGCGACGCGCCCGGCGGCCGAACAGGAAGAAATAGAAAACGATGCCGTACAGCAGCGGCGCGATCAGCCGGCGGCCCAGGGTGCGCGCGGCCCAGGCGGTGAAGCGCATCAGCAGTAAGCTGCCGCGTTCGCCCTGCGCGGCCCAGTGCTGGCCGGCGTCATTCATGCCCGCCACCGCCGCCAGAGGATAAGCGGCGCGCGGCCGAGCATGCCGAAGAACAGCTTGGCGTGCATTTTCGAGATCAGCGCGTTGTCCTGCCACAGGCGGAAATGCGACAGGCCGTCGAGCGGGTAGTGCACGCGGGTCGGCAGCCAGCGCATCGGCTGGTTGCGCCAGGCCAGGCGCACGAGGATCTCCGGGTCGAAATCCATCCGCCTGCCCAGCCGCGCCGAGTCGATCAGCGCCAGGGTCGGCTCCAGCGGGTATACGCGGAAGCCGCACATGCCGTCGCGGATGCGCAGCGAGAGGCTGTTGATCCAAACCCAGACATGGGTCAGATAGCGCGCGTAGAGGCGGCTCTTCGGCACGCTCGCGTCGTACTGCGGGTAGCCGCAGATCAGCGCCTGCGGCGCCTGCTCCGCGGCGGCGAGGAAGGCGGCGACGTCGCCGAGGTCGTGCTGGCCATCGGCATCCACCTGCAGCGCATGGCTGAAGCCCAGGCGACGGGCCTCGCGCAGGCCGGCCATCACGGCGCCGCCCTTGCCTTGGTTGGTCGCCAGGCGCACCAGGTGGACCTGCTCGGCGTCGGCCAGACGATCCATCGCCGCGGCGCAGGCCGCGCTGGAGGCGTCGTCGACGATCACGCAGGCCAGCCCGGCCTCGCGCAGCGCCTGCAACACCAGCGGCAGGGCGTGTTCGTGGTTGTACACCGGGATCACTGCGCAGGGCCTAAACATGGCCAGGCCCGAGGAGGATGCGCCCGGAGGAGCAGGGCGCATCGCCGTTGCGGTAGGCGAAGTGCAGCTTGCCGCGCTCGGCATCGAAGCGCAGCGTCAGCTGCAGTCGATCGCCGGGACGCGCGAGTTGCTGGAACTTCAGCACCTCCATGCCGCAGAAGCGCGGGGGCAGCTCGAGCAGCTCGCGGGCCAGGCTAAGCGCCCAGTCGATCTGCACCACGCCGGGGAGCACCGGGGTGCGCGGGAAATGCCCGCTGAAGTGCGCCAGGTCCGGCGGCACGTCCAGCAGCAGTCGCCACTCGCCGTCCACTTCGTGTTCCTCGACCCGTTCCGGCTGCCGGGTGCGCGGCGCCTGCAGCAGAGCATCGACCTGCGCCTGCGGCAGCTTGCCCTGCGCGGTCAGCGGCAGTTGCCGCAACAACCGCCAGCGACGCGGCAGCGCCAGCGCCTCGCAATGATCGCCGAGGTGGACACGCAGCGCCTGGGTCAGCGCGCGACGGCCCTCGTTGCGCAAGACGTGCAGCCCGGCATCGCTGAGGGCGACCAGGGCGCCCAGATAGGCGCGGTTTTCGCTGATCACGCCGAGGCGGCAATCGGCGACCCAGGCGTGGCTGGCCAGCGCCCCTTCGAGCATCGGCAGGGAGATGCGTTTTTCTTCCAGCTTGACGATGCGATCGAGGCGACCGAGCAGCTCGAAGCCACCGCTGGCGTCGAGCCTGACGGCATCCGCCGACTGTTCGATATGGCCGGCCGGCAAGTAACGGGAGGCGATGCGCAACGCGCCGCTGTCATCCTGGCTCAGTTCGACTCCGGCGAAGGGCTGCCACAGGCCCTCGCCCTGACGCCAGGCGATGCCGCCGGTTTCCGAGCTGCCGTAGATTTCCGTCGGCCACTGGCCGAGACGCCGTTGCAACTCCTGGGCGGCTTCGGCCGGCAGCGCGCCGCCGGAGGAAAACACCTTGCTGACGCGGCCCAGCGCGGGCCAGTCGAGGTTGTCGCCCATGCGCTTGAGCAGCGCCGGGCTGGCGACCCAGGCGAACCCGCTGGCGTCGGCGAGGCCCAGGCTGGCGAGCTGGATGTCTTCGGGAAATGGCAGCGCGCGGCGCAGGAAGGTGCGCCCCGCGGCCAGCGGCCAGAGCACGCGGAACAGCAGCCCGTAGATGTGTTGCGCGGCGACGCTGCCGATCAGCGTGGCGGCGCCCAGCTCGGCGCCCCACAGCGCTTCGAGCGCGTCGACTTCGTTGGCCAACTGGCGCAGCGACTTGCTGATCAGCTTGGGTTTGCCGCTGGAACCGGAGGTGCTCAGCGTCAGGCGGCAGGCGTCCAGGTCCAGTTCCGCGGCGGCCAGCGGCTCGTCCTGCGGCGCGTCGAGGCGCGTGTCGCCAGGCTGGTCGGTCAGCCGGAGGTCGACCTTCGGCGCCAGGCGCTGGCGATTGCCCGGTTGCAGGTCGGCGGGCAGGACCACCTCGACACCGGCGCGCCAGGCGCCGAACAGCGCGATGGCCAGCTCGGCGGCGTCTTCCAGGTGCAGGGCCAGGCGGCGCACGCCGCGGCGTTGCAGGGCGGCCGCCAGGCACAGGGCGCGCTGGCGGAATTCGGCGTGCTCGAGGGCCGGCGCCAGGCTCAGCGCGCGCGGGCCGGGCGATTCCAGCAACAGGCGGTGCAACGGTGTCATGCGTTCGCCCTCACGCGTTGGCGCAACAGCCATTCGCCGATGAACAGCAGGCCCATGAGCAGGTAGGAGAGCAGCCCGTTGTAGAGCGTCCACCAGCTCAGCGGCGCCCACAGCGTCAGCGCGGCGGCGAGCAGCCCGTTGCAGAGGAAGAAGATCGCCCAGACCACGGTGACCTGGCGCGTGTAGCGGATCGCCACGGCTGGCAGTTCCGGCTCGCGCAGGCGTGCCAGGCGCTCGACCAGCGGCGGGCCGTACCTGAGGCTCAGGCCGAACAGCGCCAGCAGCATCAGGCTGATCAGCACCGGGTACCAGCGCAGTAGGTGCGCGTCGCCGACTACGCCGAGCAGCACGCAGAAGGCCAGCGCGCCAAGCGCCAGCCAGCGGTTGCCCGGGCGTTCGGCGCCGCACAGCATGCGCGCCAGCCAGAGGCTGCCGAGCAGGATGGCGAAGAACTGCGGTGACAGATGCCCGAGGCCGTAATAGACGGCGAACGGATAGGCCAACCCGGCCAGCAGCAATCCCAGCGCGATCAGTCGACTCAAGCGGCGTCCTGCATCTTGTGCATCGCCTCGACCACGTCGGCCACTGTGCGCACCGCCTTGAAGTCCTCGGCGGCAATCTTCTTGCCGGTCTGCCGCTTCAGGTGGTCGATCAGGTCGACCGCATCGATGCTGTCGATTTCCAGGTCCTGATAGAGGTTGGCCTCCGGCGTGATCCGCTCGGGTTCCAGCTCGAACAGCTCGACCAACGCGTCGCGCAGGGTGGCAAAGATTTCATCGCGATTCTGCATGGGTCGTTCCTTCAGGCCGCTTTGCTCGCGCTGACGTAAGCCGCCAGGCGGGCCACGTTGGCGAAATGCGTGCGGGTGTCCTTGGCTTCGGCGTCGATCTTGATGCCGAAACGCTTCTGGATGGCCAGGCCCAGTTCCAGGGCGTCCACCGAGTCGAGGCCGAGGCCGTCGCCGAACAGCGGTTGTTCGCTGTCGATGTCGTCCGGGCCCATGTCTTCGAGGCCAAGGGCCTCGATGATCAGGTTTTTGATGTCAGTTTCCAGTTGGCTCATCTTCGGCGAGCTCCTTCATGAAGTAGTGATGCAGATGATCGTTGAGTTTGCGCGAAGCGATGGGCGCGGAGTCCTGTTCGGCGAAGCGTTGCGGATCGATGTCCGCGCCGACGTGCAGGCGGAAGTGGAAGCGCCGCGAGGGAATGCTGTACCAGGGCTCGGCCTTGGTCAGGGTCGTCGGCGTGACGCTGATCACCACGGGCGTGACGATGCGGGCACCGCGCAGGGCGATCGCCGCGGCGCCACGGTGGAACTCCGGGGCACGACCGGGTGTGGTGCGGGTGCCTTCGGGGAAGACGATCAGCGTCTGACCCGAGCGCAGCGCCCCGGCCGCCTCGTCGAGCATGTCCATGCTGCCGCTGTTGCTGATGTAGCCCGCGGCGCGCACCGGACCGCGGGTGAACGGGTTGTTCCACAGGCTCTGCTTGACGACGCAGTTCGCATCGCGGATGCAGGCGATCAGTACCACCACGTCGATCAGCGACGGGTGATTGGCGATGATCAACTGGCCGGGCTGGCCGAGGCGCTGCACGCCTTCGATCTCGTAGGTGAGCACGCCGCTGCGGTACATGAACTGGACGAACAGCCAGAACAGCCGGCTGACGGTGGCGCGTGCCCGCTGGCGGCGCCGGGCCGCGTCGCCGGGAAGCAGGCTCAGCAGCGGGAAGATCACCAGCCGCAGGCACAGCCCGCCGACTCCGAACAGCACGAAGCTCAGTCCCGTGGCGATCAGCCGCCAGGCATAGGGCGCGCTGCCGTGCGCCTTCACGGATTGCGTCGCCAGGTCCATGCGCGGCTCTTCCAGTGGTTGCTGCACAGGCTTTTGCCTTGCAGCAGGGTGAGCAGGACATTCAGCGCATGCGGCCACCGGCAGGCGGTTGCGTCGGCGCTGGGCGTTTCGCAGGTAAGCGTCCACTGCGCGCCGCGGCGCAGCCTCAGGGCCACGGCATAGGGGAAGGGCACGTCGTCGATCCAAGGGGCGTAGGCCTCCGGCGGGCGGTCCTCGGCGATCACCAGCAGCACCTGCGGCTCGCCCTCGGCAAGCAGCCCGGCGGCTTCGAGCAGGGCATGCTCCAGGCCGTCGCCTTCGGCGGCGATGGCGGTCATCTCGCTGTCGTCGCCGCGCAGGATCGACCACAGGCCGATGATCGCGTTGTGCACCGAGAGGCTGAACTGGGTGGGGGACAGCGGCTGCCGCTCGGCGAGTTCGCTGAGCAGGGCGAAGGTGCGCGGCGTCTCGCCATGCCGGGAGGCGAACACCATCGGCATCGGCGCCTGGCCTTCGGCCAGCGGCCAGGCTACCTGGAAGGTCATTCGCGCCAGCCGGCTCATGCGCCGACGCTGCATCGCGGGCAGGAAATCGACCGCAGGCACGGCCGCCGGGTCGCCGCCGACACAGCCGGGGGCCAGGCTCCAGCGCGTCCAGGCGTCCGCGTCATCCAGGCCGGGGCCCCATGCTCTCCATTGATCGATGCTGAATTGAATCACGTCAAAGCGCTCGTTCCCGCCTGTACGGGTGTCCATTGCGAGGTGCGTCTTCCTGAAACGGGTTGGTGTGAAACTGTCCAGACCACGCGCGGGCGGATTATCCCGGCGCCATCCGCTACAGGCAAACATTGTTACAGAGTCGAATGTGACGCTGCGCAACCTTCCGGGTCACCGGCGTTCTAATCGATCCTTTATACAAAAGGCGGGCGGTAGAGTGATCGCCGCTCATCGAAACGCGGCGATCCGCGGCCCGCGCGCTGTCGTCTTATCGTCATCTTCGCGGCGTAGAGTGGGCGGCGGGTTCCATTTCCGGAGGTTTCGCATGCGGCGCGTGGTGTTCAATCAGAAGGGCGGGGTAGGCAAGTCGAGCATCGCCTGCAACCTGGCGGCGGTCGCCGCGGCCGAGGGTTATCGCACGTTGCTGGTGGACCTCGACACCCAGGGCAACTCCAGCCATTACCTCACCGGGCTGGCCGGCGACGAGATTCCGCTGGGGATCGCCGACTTCTTCACGCAGATCCTCTCGTCCGGGCCGATCGCCAAGAACAGCAAGGTGGACATCTACGAGACGCCGTTCGACAACCTGCACGTGATCACCGCCACCGCGGAGCTTGCCGACCTGCAGCCCAAGCTGGAGGCGAAACACAAGATCAACAAGCTGCGCAAGCTGCTCGATTCACTCGACGAGGACTACGAGCGGATCTACCTGGATACGCCGCCGGCGCTGAATTTCTACACGGTGTCCGCGCTGATCGCCGCCGAGCGCTGCCTGATCCCCTTCGACTGCGACAGCTTCTCGCGCCAGGCGCTGTACGGGTTGCTGCGCGAGATCGAAGAGATTCGCGACGACCACAACCCCGGCCTGACGGTGGAAGGCATCGTGGTCAACCAGTTCCAGGCGCGGGCGGCGCTGCCGCAGCGGGTGCTCGACGAGATGATCGGCGAAGGTCTGCCGGTGCTGCCGGTCTATCTCGGTGCCTCGGTGAAGATGCGCGAGTCGCACGAGGCCTGTACGCCGCTGATCCATCTCGACCCCACGCACAAGCTGACCCGGCAGTTCGTCGAGCTGCACCAGTTGCTCGAAGCCGGCGGCTGAGCGGGTCAGCGCGAGTGGGCGCGCAACTGGTAGAGCGCGCTGCTCTCGGCCACCACGGCGCCCGAGGCGTCGGTGAGCTGCAGCTCCAGCCGGTACTCGGCCTTGCCGGCGCGCGTCGCCTCTTCCTGGATGCGCTGGATCTCGGCGGCGTCCAGACGCGCCTCCACGCGGATGTCGCCGGTGGCCGGGCGGCGGAAACGCAGGTTCATCTCCTTCACCACCGGGTAGAAGCGCTGGCTGTCGAAGCTGGTGAGGAAGAGTGCGCCGCCGGGCATTTCGGCGAGGGTGAAGAGGGCACCGGCGTACAGGCTGCCGATGTGGTTCTGGTTGCCGGCCAGCGGCGCCAGCAGGCGCACGAAGCCGGGCTCCAGCACCTCGGCCTTGAGGCCCATGCGCTGGACGAAGGCGATCTTTTCCTCGGTGAGCTGGCGGGCGATCTCGGCGGGCACGGGCATGGCGGACTCCTTCGGTAAGGTCCCCAGCCTAGCCGGCGGCGCTGACGCGGCAATGATCGCCGCGCTCGGCGCCACTGACCGATGCGCTCAGAGTGCCTGGCCGTTCAGCCAGGCGAGCAGTTGCGGCAGCGGCATGGCGCCGCTCTGGCGCGCGCTCTCGCGGCCGTCGCGGTAGAGGATCAGGCTGGGGATCGAACGGATGCCCAGGCGCGCCGACAGCTCGCGGTTGGCTTCGCTGTCCAGCTTGCCCAGCCGGCAACGCCCACGCAGTTGCGCGGCGGCCTGCTGGAACACCGGGGCGAAGGCCTTGCACGGCCCGCACCAGTCGGCCCAGACGTCCACCAGCAAGGGCAAATCGCCCTTGGTCTGCCGGTCGAAATTGGCCTGGTTCAGTTCGAAGGGGGTGGCGCTGAGCACCTCGGCCTTGCAGTGGCCGCACTTCGGCGTCTCGCCCAGGCGCGCTGCCGGTATGCGGTTGAGCCCGGCGCAGTGCGCGCAGGGAACGAGAAGGGCGTCGGACATGCCGCGGCTCCGTCGAAGGATGGTGATCCTAATGTGGAGCCGCGGGCCGGGAAGTCAAGGCGGCCGGTCAGCCGCGCGCCGCAGCCAGCGCCTGCCCGATGTCGGCGAGGATGTCGTCGATGTGCTCGATGCCGATCGACAGTCGGATCATGTCGCGCGGCACGCCGGCCTTCTCCAGTTCGGCGTCGTCGAGTTGGCGGTGGGTGGTGGACGCGGGGTGGCAGGCCAGCGACTTGGCGTCGCCGATGTTCACCAGGCGCACCACCAGTTGCAGCGCGTCGATGAAGCGCGCGCCGGCGGCCTGGCCGCCCTCGATGCCGAAGGACAGGATGCCCGCCGGTTTGCCTGCGACGTAGCGTTGCGCCAGTTCGTGCTCCGGGTGATCCGCCAGGCCGGCGTACTTCACCCAGCGCACCTGTGGATGATCGCGCAGGTATTCGGCGACCTTCAGCGCGTTCGCGGTGTGCCGTTCCATGCGCAGGCCCAGGGTTTCCAGGCCCTGCAGGATGAGGAAAGCGTTGAACGGCGACAGCGCGGCGCCGGTGTTGCGCAGCGGCACCACGCGGCAACGGCCGATGAAGGCGGCGGGGCCGAAGGCCTCGGTGTAGGTGACGCCGTGGTAGGACGGATCGGGCGTATTGAGCAGCGGGAAACGCTCGCTGTTCTGCGCCCAGGGGAATTTGCCGGAGTCGACGACGATGCCGCCGATGGAGTTGCCATGGCCGCCGATGTACTTGGTCAGCGAGTGCACGACGATGTCGGCGCCGTGCTCGAACGGCCGGCAGAGCACCGGCGTGGCGACGGTGTTGTCGACGATCAGCGGCACGCCATGGCGATGCGCGGCATCGGCCAGTGCCTGCAGGTCGACGATGTTGCCGGCCGGGTTGCCGATGGATTCGCAGAACACCGCCTTGGTGCGCCCGTCGATCAGCGCTTCCAGGGCGGCGATGTCGTCGTGCGGCGCGAAGCGGGTCTCGATGCCGAAACGCGGCAGGGTATGGGCGAACAGGTTGTAGGTGCCGCCATACAGCTTGGCCACCGAGACGATGTTGTCGCCGACCTCGGCGAGGGTCTGGATCGCGTAGGTGATGGCCGCCGCGCCGGACGCCACGGCCAGCGCGCCGACACCGCCCTCCAGCGCCGCCACGCGCTTTTCCAGCACGTCGCTGGTGGGGTTCATGATCCGCGTGTAGATGTTGCCGGCGACCTTCAGGTCGAACAGGTCGGCGCCGTGCTGCGTGTCGTCGAAGGCGTAGGAGCTGGTCTGGTAGATCGGCACGGCCACCGCCTTGGTGGTCGGGTCGGGGCTGTAGCCGGCGTGAATGGCGAGGGTTTCCAGTTTCATGTGCGAGGCGTTCCATCGTGGCAGGGAAGGCCCTGAGCATGTCGACTGGAACGGCGGCGGGTCAATGCGTCCCGCCGCGCCCGGCTAAACCGTTTGCGCCTAAGGTTATGCCGCGATCAACCAACCAGCGCGTTGTAGATGTTGTAGGCGCTGATCAGGGTGATCAGGCTGCCGATCAGCATCAGCAGGGTCTTCGCCGGCAGGCTTTTGCACAGCAGCGCGGCGAAGGGCGCGGCGAACAGGCCGCCGAAGACCAGGCCGGCGACCAGCAGCCAGGTGCTCGGCTGCCCGGCGAGCAGGATGAAGGAGGTGGCGCTGGCGATGGTCAGGAAGAATTCGGCGAAGTTGACCGAGCCGATGGTGGTGCGCGGGTCGCTGCCGGAGCCGATCAGGGTGGTGGTCACCACCGGGCCCCAGCCGCCGCCGCCCGCCG
Source organism: Pseudomonas sp. PS02288 (assembly GCF_029959715.1). Classification (NCBI taxonomy): domain Bacteria; kingdom Pseudomonadati; phylum Pseudomonadota; class Gammaproteobacteria; order Pseudomonadales; family Pseudomonadaceae; genus Pseudomonas; species Pseudomonas sp. PS02288. The sequence goes on from NZ_JASCPA010000019.1 coordinate 11,169, forward strand.
CGTCGACGAAACCGCCGAACAGCGCCAGCTTGGCGATGTGCTTCGGCTGGCGCTTCTGCAGCACGTGGCGGAACGCCTTGGCCAGGATGTACAGGCCCATCAGCAGCAGGTAGGCGGAGATGAAGGGTTTGAGCACCTTGCCGTCGAACTGGGTGATCACCACCGCGCCGAGCACGGCGCCGATCATTCCCGGCACCAGCAGGCGCAGGAACAGCGACTTGTTGACGTTGCCCAGCTTGACGTGAGAGATCCCGGACAGGCCGGTGGTGAAGACCTCGGCGATGTGCACGCTGGCGCTGGCCGCGGCGGGCGAGGCGCCGGCACTCAGCAGGAAGGTGGTCGCGGTGATGCCGTAGGCCATGCCCAGCGCGCCATCGATGGCCTGGGCCAGGAAGCCGACCGCCACCGCGCTCCAGAACAGCGGGCTGTTCAGCGCGCCCTCGATGATCTCCAGGCCGCTGCTCTGGTGTTCGCCGAAGAACAGCCGCCAGGCGAGGAAGCTCAGCAGACCGACCAGAATGGCCACCGCCAGCCACATGGCGACGCGCAGCACGGGATGGTTGATCGGGTTGGAAACGTAGTCCTCGACCGGCGGCAGGCCAAGGGCCTGGTGCTCGCTGTTGATCGGGCTGGCGGTAAGGTCTAGATCGCGGATTTTCATCTAATGCAGAAGCCGTCTGGGCGAGTGGTTAGCCACCCGGTGGCGCCACGATAGTGAGCTTTGCTTAGAGAGTCTAAGAATGATTCGGCAGGGTTATATGCGCTTTTGTTTGGACTCTGGGCTGGTCGAACCGCTGCGGTTCAGGACGAGCAGCTGATTTCCAGATGCTTGCCCCATTCCGGCGGGCGCTCGGCGAAACCTTCCTTGCCGGGTTGTTCGTCGAAGGGCCGGGCGAGTACCGCGTGCAGTTCGCGCACTTCGCGGTAGTCGCCAGCTTCCGCAGCCTCGATGGCGCGCTGCGCCAGGTAGTTGCGCAGGACGTACTTCGGGTTCACCGCATGCATGCGCTGCCGGCGCGCGGCCTGGTCGCCGCCTTCGTTCTCGACGCGGGCGCGGTAGCGCTGCGCCCAGTCATCGAACCCGGCAAGGTCGACGAAATCGTCGCGCAGCCGGGCCAGGGCCATTCCCGGCGCGTCCTCGCCGAGGCGGCGGAAGAACAGGCTGTAGTCGACGGCGCTGCCCTGCATCAGTTGCAGCAGGCGCTCGACCAGTTCGCCATCGGCCTCCTCCGCCTGCTGCAGGCCCAGGCGACGGCGCATCAGGTCGAGGTAGTGCGCCTGGTACAGCGGCAGGAAAAGGGTCAGCGTCTCGCGCAGGATTTCCACGCTGACGAACGGGGTCAGCGCCTGGGCCAGCGCGGAGAGGTTCCAGTGCGCGATGGGCACCTGGTTGCTGAAGGAGTAGCGGCCGCTGTCGTCGGAGTGGTTGCAGATGAAGTGCGCGTCGAAATCGTCGAGAAAGGCGTAGGGGCCGAAGTCGAAGGTGATGCCGAGGATCGACATGTTGTCGGTGTTCATCACCCCGTGGCAGAACCCGTAGGCCTGCCAGCGGGCGATCAGCTCGGCGTTGCGCTCCAGCACCTCGCGGAACAGGGCCGCGTGCGGCTCGGGCGACTCCAGGCAGTGCGGGTAATGCTCGCGCAGGACGTGCTCGGCGAGCTGCCCCAGGGCGTCGTGCTGGCGCGTGTAGTAGAGGTACTCGAAGCTGCCGAAGCGCACGTGGCTGGGCGCCATGCGCAGCAGCATGGCGGCGCGTTCCTCGGTCTCGCGATAGACCGGCGTGCTCGAGCCGGTCACGCACAGCGCCCGCGAGCTGGGGATGCCCAGCGCATGCAGGTGTTCGCTGGCGAGGAATTCTCGGATCGAACTGCGCAGCACCGCGCGGCCGTCGCCGCTGCGTGAATAGGGGGTCTGCCCTGCGCCCTTGAGGTGCAGGTCCCAGTGCTCGCCGGCGGCGTTGACCACCTCGCCCAGCAACAGGCCGCGGCCGTCGCCCAGGCGCGGGTTGTAGGAGCCGAACTGGTGCCCGGAATAAACCATCGCCCGCGGTTCGGCGTCGGACCAGAGCATGTGGCCGGCGAAGATTTCGGCGAATTCGGGACGTTCGCTCTCGGCCGGGTCGAGGTCGAGCAGCGCCATGGCCGACGCGCTGGCCACCACCAGCCGCGGTTCGGCGATGGGTTCGGGCAGCACGGCGGTGGAGAAGCTGTCGCCCAGGCGGGCGAAGCGGTTATCGAACTGCAGTGTGTCTAGGCTTTTCAAGGTGTTCTCCGCATCTCGGACATACTGGGTTTGAACGCTGCCAAGGGGTGCCGTTCGGCCCGTACCAGCGCCCCCGCCCGATTTCGCCGAGATCGCACCGCTGTGCCGTTAGGGCACCACTGGTGGCTTCGGCACGCTGGCATCTGCGCCGGCGGCGGCTGCTCCGGTGACGATCGCGTTGCGTTCGACCTGGGCTTCCTGGCCTTCGCTGTTCTTGACGAACACATCGACCTGACGGAACGCGATCTCGATGCCGTTTTCGTTGAACAGCTGGAAAATCCTCCGGTTGATCTCGTCGGTGGCGCGGCCGCGATCGCCGAGTTCGCGAACGTGGATGATCAGGTCGTGATCCAGGGTGCTTTCGCCGAACACCTGGAACAGCACCAGCGGTTCAGGATCGCGCATCACCCGGGCGTTCTCGTTGGCCGCCTGGTAGAGCAGCCGGCGAACCAGCTCGAGGTCCGAACCGTAGCCGACGCCGACCTTGAGGACCAGGCGCGTCACGGTGTCGGTGAGCGTCCAGTTGATCAGCTGGCTGGTGACGAAAGTCTTGTTCGGCACGATCACCACTTTCTTGTCGGCGTCGGTGATGTGAGTGGCGCGGATCTGGATGCGGTTGACCGAGCCGGTGACGCCGCCGACGGTGACCAGATCGCCGATCCGTACCGGGCGCTCGAAGAGGATGATCAGGCCGGAGATGAAGTTGGCGAAGATTTCCTGCATGCCGAAGCCCAGTCCTACGGACAGCGCCGCAACCAGCCATTGCAGCTTGTCCCAGCTGACCCCGAGGGTCGAGAGCCCGACCACGAGGCCGGCCCCGGTAATCACATAGGACAGTAGCGTGGTCATCGCGTAGGCGCTGCCCTGCGCCAGGCTCAGGCGCGAAAGGACCAGTACCTCCAGCAGGCCCGGCAGGTTGCGCGCCAGCGCCAGGGTGACCGCGACGATGAGCAGGGCGCTGAGCAGATTGAGCAGGCTGATGGGGGTCTGCGTAGCCGTTGCGCCGGTGCCGCTGGTGTAGGTGTACAAGGTGACGTTGTCGAGATACGCGAAGACCCCGATAAGGTCCGCCCAGACCCAGTACAACGCCACCAGGAACAGGCCCAGCAGTGCCAGCCGGATCAAGCGCAGCGACTGCTGGTTGATCTGCTCGATGTCGAGGTTCGGCTCCTCCTGCAGTTCCTGCCCTTCCGGCCCTTCCTTCACCTGCGTCTGGCGCTTCGCGAATGCTCGCTGGTAGGCCAGGCGCCGCGCCGCCACCGACAGCCAGCGCACCGACATGGCTTCCAACAGGATCCAGATCATCACCAGGTAAAGCGTGTCGATCAGGCGGTCGGACAGGCGCAGCGCGGTGTAGTAGTAGCCGAAGCCGACCGCGAGGATCAGCGCGATCGGCAGGGCGATGATGGCCACGCCGATGATCAGGTTGACCGCCTTCTTGCGCGGCCCGCTGAGCAGCGTCTTGCCCAGCAGCCAGGCCATCAGCGCGTAGCAGACCAGCACCACGACGATCCCGATGACGTCCTCGGCGAGGGTCTCGGGCTGCACCTCGGCGATGCTCACCACCGCCAGCAACGCCATCACCACGAAGCCGAGCTTGCGCATCTGCGCCCGCAGGAACGACACCTGGCGGCGCGCCCAGCGGAAATGCAGCTCGGCCAGGCCGCCGCTGTCGAGCACCCGGTAGGCGGTGTAGAACACCAGCCAGGCCTCGGCCATCTGGATCAGCGCCGAGCCCAGGGCGGCGTTCTGGCCGCGCGCGTCATAACGCAGCGCCAGCCCGCAGAGCATCAGGAACAGGCTGCCGGGCAGCGCCAGGAGAATGTAGAGGAACACCGCCAGCGGCGTGTGCAGCTGGCTGTCGTTCTTGTAGTGGCCGATGTCGCCGTGCAGCTTCTGCAGCTTCTGGTGGATGAAACGGCGTCGCCAGAGCAGCACGCCGATGCCCAGCAGCAGCGGAATGAACACCCACGGGCGGCTGCCGAGGCCGGCCAGCAGCTCCTGGGTCAGCGAACTCCACGGCACCCGCGCCACCTGGCTCTCCAGGTAGGACGGCGCCAGGCGCAGCCAGTCCAGCCCCAGCGGCTGGTTGCTGGGAATCCAGAACATTTGCTCTTCGAGCGTGGCGCGCAGGCTCTTGGCGGTGTCCTGCAGCTGCTTCTGGTTGAGCTGCAGGTTGATCGACTCGCTGAGCAGCGAGTTGAGCTCCGTGTTGAGCTGGGCGAGCAGCTCGGCGCGGGTGTCGGCGATGCCCTGCAACGACTGGCGCAGCTCGGGAGTGACCTGCTCCGGCGGCTGCGCGGCGAGCAGCCGGTCGACGTATTCGCTGGGGCGGCCGAGTTTTTCGCGGCGCTGGCTGAGCTCGAACTGGTACAGGCGCAGGTCGGCGATCTCGTCGGCGAGGTTGCTGTCGGTCTTCACCTTCGGCAGCGCCTGCTGCTGCTGGTAAAGAATCTTCGACAGCAGCAGGCTGCCCTTGAGCACGTTGATTTGCTCTTCCAGCGCCTGGTCGGCCTGAGTCAGGTTGTCCAGTTTCTGCCGGGCCTCCAGGTTCAGGCGGTTCAGCTCGCTGAGGCGGTCGGTGGCCTTGAGCAGGTAATCGGAGAGCTGCAGGTTTTCGCTGCTTTCCTGGGCCAGCAGGCTGTCCGGGCTGAGCTTCTGCGCTTCCGCCGACTGGGCCGCGACGGTCTGCTCGGACTGTTCGCGGCGCTTATCGCTGATCAGTTGCTGGAGGTCGAGGATTTCCTTCTCCAGCCGCGCGATGCGCTCCTGCAGGAGGTCGCGCTGGGCGTTGCCGAGGTCCTGCAGCAGGCTGTTGCCGGCCATCTCCTGGCGGCGCAGCTGGGTCTGCACGTCGAGCTGCGCCAGTTCCGCTTCGAGCATGCCGCGGCTTTCGGGGATCAGCGGCTTGCCGTCCAGCTTGCCGGTTTTCAGCGCACTGCTGATTTCCTGGCTGCGCGTCTGGTTGCTGCTGATCTCCGTCTGCGCGCGCTCGGGGCGGGTCTGCGAGGTGATGATCAGGCTGTTGGCGGCGGTGCTCGCCTTCTGCCACTCGTTCAATTGGTTGCTGCGCTCGGCGATCAGTTGCTCGATCTCCGGCACCTTGCTCGCGGCGTAGCGCCTGGCGATGTCCACCGGCGTGCTGGCCTTGAGCTGCGCCAGCTGGTGCTGAGATGTGGCGATCAGGCGTGGCGCTTCGGCGAGCTGCTGCTTGAGGCTGGCCAGGGCCTGCTGGGTCGTGGCGCGCTGGTCGAGCAGACTCAGGGTGCGTTCGAGGGCCTGCTGCACCGCGGCCTGGTCGGCCTCGGCGAGCTTGCGCTGGGCCAGGCCGTCGAGGCTCTGCTGCACGGCATCGCGCGACGGTGGTTCGGCATAAGAGGGTGAAACGCTCAGGCAGAAACCGAGCAGGAGGGCGAAAGGCAGGCAACGCAGAAAGGACATGGCGGCATTCGTGCGGCTGGAAAGACGGCGAGTTTAACAGGCCGTCGCGACCAATAGCCTCAGCCGCTTGCGATGACCCGCGCGCCGCTTCGGGCTAGAGGAACAGCCCCGGCCCCGGTCGGCCGCCCTCGGGAAACCTGACGCCGACCTTGCCGATGCGGTTGCCGTCCATGCTGGCGACGGTCCAGGTCAGGCCCTTCCATTCCACCTGGTCGCCGACGACCGGTTCGCCGCCGATCTGCCGGGCGATGAAGCGGCCCAACGGCTGGCTGCCGTCGAGATCGTCCAGTTGCAGGCCGTAGAGCGCGCCGATGGCGCCCAGCTCGGCGTCGGCCTCGAGCACGAAGTCGCCGAAGAAGCGCAGGTCCTGGCCGCGCTTGGGCGCCTGGCTGAACAGCTTGCCGAGCGCCGGCAGGTCGCGGTCGTGGCCGATCACGCAAAGGATGTCGCCGGCTTCCAGCGTGGTGCTGCCGGACGGGTGAAGCAGGTCGGTGCCGCGGAACAGGGCGGCGATGCGCGTGTCCTCGGGCATCTTCAGCTCGCGCAGGGCGGCGCCGATGCACCATTTCTCCGCGCCGAGGCGATAGACGAACAGCTCCCACTCGCTGGTCGGATGCACTTCCAGCCCGGCGCGGGAGATCGGCGCGGGTGCCGGCGGTACCGTGACGCGCAGCAGCTTGGCGGCCCACGGCAGGCTGGTGCCCTGCACCAGCAGCGACACCAGGACGATGAAGAACGCCAGATTGAAGTACATCTGGGCGTGCGGCAGCCCGGCCATCAGCGGGAACACCGCAAGGATGATCGGCACCGCGCCGCGCAGGCCGACCCAGGCGATGAAGGCTTTCTCGCGGTCGTGGAAGGCGCGGAACGGCCACAGCCCGACCAGCACCGACAGCGGCCGCGCGATCAGGATCATCCACAGCGCCAGGCCCAGCGCCGGGATCGCGATCGGCAGCAGGTCGTGCGGCGTGACCAGCAGGCCGAGGACCAGGAACATGCCGATCTGCGCCAGCCAGGCCATGCCGTCGAGCATGTGCAGGATGCTGTGGCGCGAACGGATCGGGCGGTTGCCGAGCACCAGGCCGCAAAGGTAGACGGCGAGGATGCCGCTGCCGTGCAGGGTATTGGTCAGGGCGAAGATCATCAGCCCGCCGCTGATGACCAGCAGCGGGTAGAGCCCGTGGGCGAGGTGGATACGGTTGATCATCTGCAGCAGCAGCCAGCCGCCGCCGAGGCCGAGCAGCGCGCCGATGCCGAATTCGCTGAGCAGGTGGCCGAGGAAGCCGATGTCGACGCCGGTCTGGCCCTTGGCGAGCATGTCGATCAGGGTCACGGTGAGGAACACCGCCATCGGGTCGTTGCTGCCGGATTCGATCTCCAGGGTGGCGTTGACCCGTTCGTTGAGGCCCTTGCCGCCGAGCAGCGAGAACACCGCGGCAGCATCCGTGGAGCCGACGATGGCGCCGATCAACAGGCCCTGGATCAGGTTCAGGTCGAACAGCCAGGCGGCGGCCATGCCGGTCAGCCCGGTGGTGATCAGCACGCCCACCGTGGCCATCGACAACGCCGGCCAGAGCGCCACGCGGAAGCTGGACACACGGGTGCGCAGGCCGCCGTCGAGGAGGATGATCGCCAGCGCCAGGTTGCCCACCAGGTAGGCCATCGGATAGTTGGAGAAGCCGATGCCGCCGGGACCGTCGATGCCGGCGAGCATGCCGACCGCGAGGATGATCACCAGGATCGGGATGCCCAGGCGCGAGGACAGCGAGCTGACCAGAATGCTCGCACCCACCAGCAACGCGCCGATCAGGAACAGGCTGTTGATGGTGATGGCATCCACGTACGGCTACTCCTCGGGCGGGCGAAAACGACCGCCTCGAACGAGCACGGTCCGACCTATCTATGCAGGTCGCATGCCAGGGATTCTAACCTGAGGTTTTGCGCCGCTGTCAAAAAATGTCCGGCGTTTTCCAGGCGGGCGGCGGAGAGGGGCGAGGTGCATCGCCGAAGGGGGAAAACGTCCCGCCGGGCGGGACGTTCTGGGTGCGCGCGCGCGCGCTGGCTAGAACCAGGTCTCCTGCATGCCCAGGCAGGTGTCGTCGCGGGCTTCGAGGAGCGTCAGCGCCTGGTTGCAGCCCGGCACTTCCCAGGTCAGGAAGTAACGCGCGGCCTGCAGTTTGCCCCGGTAGAAGTCCACATCCGCCGGGTTGCCGCGGGCCAGGCCCTGCTCGGCGCGGATCGCCTGTTCCAGCCAGCGCCAGCCGATCACCGCATGGCCGAACACGTTGAGGTAAAGCGCCGAGTTGGCCAGCGCCTGGTTGACCTTGCCCTGCATCAGGTCGCCGAGCAGCGCCAGGGTGACCGTCGACAGGCGCTGCAGCAGGTGCTCCAGCGGCTGACGCAGCGCGTTGAGCGATTCGTACTCGGCGGCGCGCTGGCAGCAGTCGCCGATCAGCCGGGTCAGTTGCTTGAGGCCGGCGCCGTTGTTCTGCGCCACCTTGCGCCCCAGCAGGTCGAGCGACTGGATGCCGTGGGTGCCTTCATGGATGGGGTTGAGGCGGTTGTCGCGGTAGTACTGCTCCACCGGGTAATCGCGGGTGTAGCCGTGGCCGCCGAGGATCTGCACCGCCAGCTCGTTGGCCTTCAGGCAGAACTCTGAAGGCCAGGACTTGACGATGGGGGTGAGCAGGTCGAGCAGCTCGTGGGCCTGCTTGCGCTCTTCCTCGGTGGCGAGGGTCTGGGTGTCGTCGAACAGGCGCGCGGCGTACAGGCCGAGGTCGAAGGCGCCCTCGACGTAGGCCTTCTGGGTCAGCAGCATGCGCCGCACGTCGGCGTGCTCGATGATCGCCACCTGGGCGCTGCTCGGGTCCTTGCCGTCGGGCAGGCGGCCCTGGGGGCGCTCGCGGGCGTAGTCCAGCGAATACAGGTAGCCGGCGTAGCCGAGCATCACCGCGCCCATGCCGACGCCGATGCGCGCCTCGTTCATCATCTGGAACATGTAGGACAGCCCGGCGTGCGGCTTGCCGACCAGGTAGCCGACGCAGGCGCCGTTGTCGCCGAAGTTCAGCGCCGTCGAGGTGGTGCCGCGCCAGCCCATCTTGTGGAACAGCCCGGCCAGCGCCACGTCGTTGCGCGCGCCCAGCGAGCCGTCGTCCTCGACGAGGAACTTCGGCACGATGAACAGCGAGATGCCCTTCACCCCCGGTGGCGCGTCCGGCAGCTTGGCCAGCACCATGTGCACGATGTTTTCCGAAAGCGGATGGTCGCCACCGGAAATGAAGATCTTGTTGCCCTTGATCCGGTAGCTGCCGTCGCCGGCCGGCTCCGCGCGGGTGCGGATGTCCGACAGCGACGAGCCGGCATGTGGCTCGGTAAGCGCCATGGTGCCGAAGAAGCGCCCCTCGATCATTGGCTCCAGGAAGCGCCGCTTCTGCTCCTCGCTGCCAAAGCTCTCGATCAGGTTGGCCGCGCCCATGGTCAGGAACGGATAGGACGTGGTCGCCGCGTTGGCGGCCTGGAAATGCGCGAAGCAGGCCTGGGACAGCAGCGTCGGCAACTGCATGCCGCCCTGCTCGAAGCTGCGCGCGGCGTTCAGGAAGCCAGCCTCGAGGAAGGCATCGACCGCCGGCTTGACCTCGGGAATCAGCTTCGCCGCGCCGTCGATGTATTCCGGCTCGTTCTCGTCGCCCTTGCGGTTGTGCGGGGCGAAGAACTTCTCGGCGATGTTGCGCGCGGTGCCGATGGCGGCGTCGAAGGTCTCGCGGCTGTGCTCGGCGAAGCGCTCGCGCTGGGTCAGGGCTTCGGCATCGAGCACTTCGTAGAGCTCGAAAGCCAGGTTGCGGGAACTGAGCAGGGTCTCGGACATGGGTACCTCCGGTTGGATCGGGCCAGTCTGGGCCCGCGGATGCGCCTCGACCAGCACCATGCATAAGCGTGATGGAGGCGCAAAAGCCACTGCCGGGGCGGTAGAATTCGCCGCCTGATCCGAGGACCTCCGATGAACTACCGCCACGCCTTCCATGCCGGCAACCATGCCGACGTGCTCAAGCACCTGATCCTGGCCAGGATCATCGCCGCTCTGTCGCGCAAGGAAGCGCCCTTCGCCTACGTTGACAGCCACGCCGGCATCGGCCTGTACGACCTGCAGGGCGACGCCGCCAGTCGGACCGGCGAGTGGTTGGCCGGCATCGGTCGCCTGTGGGACACGCCGATGCCGGCGGCGATGGCCGACTATCGCGCCACCATCGCCGCGCTGAACCCGGCGGGCACGCTGCGCTACTACCCGGGCTCGCCGGAGCTGGCGCGGCGCCTGAGCCGCCCGCAGGATCGCCTGCAACTGAACGAAAAGCACCCCGAAGACGGGCGCCTGCTCAAGGAAAACATGGCCGGCGACCGCCGCGTGGCGGTGCACCTGGGCGAGGGCTGGCACGTGCCGCGGGCGCTGCTGCCGACCCGCGAGAAGCGTGTGCTGATGCTGATCGATCCACCGTTCGAGAAGGCCGACGAACTGCAGCGTTGCGCCCAGGCGCTGCAGGAAGCCATTGCGCGCATGCGCCAGGCCATCGTCGCGATCTGGTATCCGATCAAGGACGAGCGCCAGCTCAAGCGCTTCTACCGCGACCTGCAGCAGAGCGGCGCGCCCAAGCTGCTGCGCGTCGAGCTGCTGGTGCACCCGGCCGACGAGGCGCAACGCCTCAACGGTTCCGGCCTGGCTATCGCCAACCCGCCGTGGGGACTGGAAGAGGAATTGCGCGAGCTGCTTCCGTGGCTCGCCGAGCACCTGGCGCAGAGCGAGGGCGGCTGGCGGCTGGACTGGCTGATCGAGGAGTGAGGCCGCGGCTCAACCGCGCTGACGTGCATCCACGTGATAGGACAGCTGCTGGCGCGGGTTGAGGTACTCCAGCACCTCGACCGGCAATTGCGCCGGACGCAGCGCGCGGGCGATCGCCAGCTGCGGCTCCTGTTCCAGGTCGACGATCAGCGCTTCGTTCTTCGGCACCGTGGCGTCGTAAAGAATCAGCGTCGGCTTCAGCGGCAGGCTCGGGTGCATGGCCAGCACCAGGGCGTAGGCATCATTGTCGAGCTGCACCAGGCTCCCCGGCGGATAGACCCCCATGACGCGGATGAACGCCTTCAGCGCGACGTCGTCGAAGCGCGCGCGCACGGTGAACATCTTCGCCAGCGCCTCGTGCGGGCTCAGGCCGTCGCGCGGGTTGAGCGGGTTGCACAGGTTGTCGAAGTAGTTGGTGATGCAGACCACCCGGCTCAGCCGGCTGATCGACGCCTCGCTCAGCTGGCGCGGATAGCCGCTGCCGTCGCAGTACTCGTGGTGCTCGTGGATGATCCGCAGGATGTCGTCGTCGAACATCAGCCCCTGACCGAGGCGCAGGCCGTAGTCGGTGTGCATCTGCAGCAACTGCTGCTCGGGGCGGGTCAGCGGCGGCGGCTTTAGCAGGACCTTGCTGGGGATGTCCAGCTTGCCGATGTCGTGCAGGACCGCGCCCATGCCCAGGCTGTGGCAAACCTCGGAATCGAAGCCGAGCTGCCGACCCAGCAGCAGCGACAGCACGGTCACGTTCAGCGGATGGTAATAGGCATCGTCCGAGGCTTTGCCGTTGATGCTGTGCAGCACCACGCCGTCTTCGACGAGCAGTACCTCGACCATGTCGGCCACCAGCGCGCCGGCCTCCTTGGTCAGGTCTTCCGGCTGCCGGCGCAGGGTCTGGATCAAGCCCTTGGCGCGCTGGCTGGTCTGCACGAACTTGCGATCGACTTCCGCCAGGCGCTTGCGCAGGACGCTGAGCTTGCGCACGCGCTTCTCGCGGGCGATCTCCTCGGCGCTGGGCGGCGGCGCTTGCACCACCGGCGGGGCTTCGGGCTCGGGCAGTTCCAGCGGGGCGCAATCGCTGCGCGCGGGGTCGTAACGCAGCCGTTTGAGGCCCAGGTCGCGGAGCGCCTTGATCTGCCCCTCGTCCTTGATCTTGAACTTGCTGAACGCGAAGGAATGCTCCCACCAGCCCAGCTCGAGCTGGACATAGAGACCGACGCAGAGCTGGTCGGGAGTGATGTAGACGGGTGTTTCGGGCATGCCTGGCTCGCAAGGCTGATCGGCTGCTGGCTATTTACTGGCATTTTGCACCGTAGTCTAGACCTCGGCGTGTGCCGCGCTCGCGCCGGCGGACCAGGCGCCGCGCTTCACGCTGGCAGGCAGACGCCCGTGCCGCCCAGGCCGCAGTAACCGTTGGGGTTCTTCGCCAGGTATTGCTGGTGATAGGCCTCGGCGTAGTAGAACGTCGGCGCCTGGATGATCTCGGTGGTGATGCCGGCGAATCCAGCCTTCTCCAGTTCGACCTCGAACGCCGCGCGACTGGCTTCGGCGGCCGCGGCCTGCTCGTCGTTCAGCACATGGATCGCCGAGCGGTACTGGGTGCCGACGTCGTTGCCCTGGCGCATGCCCTGGGTCGGGTTGTGCGCTTCCCAGAACACCTTGAGCAGCGTCTCGTAGGAGGTCAGCTGCGGATCGAACACCACCAGCACCATCTCGGTGTGGCCGGTAAGCCCGGAGCAGACCTCGTCGTAGGTGGGGTTCGGCGTGTAACCGCCGGCATAGCCGACCGCGGTGCTCCACACGCCCGGCTGCTGCCAGAAGCGCCGCTCGGCACCCCAGAAGCAACCCAGCCCGAACAGGGCCTGCTGCATGCCGGCGGGGAAGGGCGGCTGCAGCCGGTTGCCGTTCACGTAGTGCGCTTCGGGGACCGGCAGCGGTGTTTCCCGGCCGGGCAGCGCCTGTTCGGGCTGCGGCAGTTCGAGTTTGTGAGCGAGGATTTGCGAGCGCAGAGCCATGGTTGCCTCCGGGACTGAAAAGGGCGCGATTGCCGTTGGATGTCGACGCCTGGACGGACAAGCATGCCGGCAAAGCCGTGGAAAAGTCACCTGCAGGGTTGGACCGGGCGGCGCGACTAAGGTGCGTGCGGGTCAGTTCTGCTGGCGATAGCGGCGCAGCCGCTCGACCAGTTCGGGGCCGGGGATCGGTCGGTCGAACAGGTAGCCCTGGCCGATATCGCAGCGCTGCTTGCGCAGGAAGGCGAGCTGCTCGACGGTCTCGATACCTTCGGCGACGACGGTCAGCTTGAGGTTGTGCGCCATGGCGATCACCGCCGAGGTGATTTCCATGTCGTCCTGGCTGGTGGGGATGTCGTTGATGAAGCTGCGGTCGATCTTCAGCACGTCGATGGGGAATTTCTTCAGGTAGCTCAGCGACGAGTAGCCGGTGCCGAAGTCGTCCATCGCCAGGGTCAGGCCGAGGTCCTTGAGGCGGTTGAGCTGGTCGCGGGTGTCCTCGGTGGCTTCCAGCAGCAGGCCTTCGGTGAGTTCCAGCTCGAGCAGCGAGGCGGGCAGGCGCTCTTCCTCGAGGATGCTGGTGATGGAGCCGACCAGGTCGGGATCGGAGAACTGCTTGGGCGACAGGTTGATGGCGATCTTCAGGTTGCCGAAGCCCTGCGCGGTGAGTTCCTGGCTGGTGCGGCAGGCCTGGCGAACCAGCCACTTGCCGATCGGGATGATCAGCCCGGTTTCCTCGGCCACGCCGATGAACTGGTCGGGGCGGATCATCCCGCGCTCCGGGTGGTTCCAGCGCAGCAGCGCTTCCATGCCCAGCAGCTTGCCGGTGCGCAGGCAGAGCTTGGGCTGGTAGAAGACTTCCAGCTCGTTCTGGGTCAGCGCGCGACGCAGGTTGTTCTCGACGAACAGCTTGTAGCTGGCCTCGGCATTCATCGCCTCGGTGAACACCTGCAACTGGTGCTTGCCGTTGGCCTTGGCCTTGTGCAGCGCCAGGCCGGCGTGCTTCATCAGCGTCTGCGGGTCGCGCCCGTGGTCGGGCGAGCAGGCCAGGCCGACCGATCCGGTGACGCTGATCAGCTGGTTGTCGACGAACAGCGGCTTGTCCAGCAGGTGCAGTACCTGGTTGGCATGGCGCTGGCCGGTCTCCAGGTCGGTCTTGGTCAGCAGCACGGCGAACTCGTTGCTGGCGAAGCGCGCCAGGGTGCCGTTCGGCGCCAGGCTGTTGCGCAGGCGCCGCGCCAGGTTGACCAGCAGCTTGTCGCCGGTCTGGTGGCCGAGGCTGTCGTTGATTCGCTTGAAGTTGTCGATGTCCACCAGCAGCAGGCTGACCGGCACGTCGGCGTCGCGCTCGAAATGTTCCTCGAGGCTGCGGATGAAGTGCGGGCGATTGCCCAGGCCGGTGAGGTTGTCGGTGTAGGCCAGGCGCTCGATGCGCTGGTGCGCCAGCTTGTTCTCGGTGACGTCTTCGTAGATGCCGATGTAGTGGGTCAGCTCGCCTTCGGTGCCGTAGACCTTGGAGATCGACAGCTGGCCCCAGTAGGGCTCCAGGTTCTTCCGCCGGCTGCGGAATTCGCCTTGCCAGCTGTTGGTGGTGGCCAGGCTGGAGTTGTCGTCGAAGAGCAGTTCGCTGAGGTTTTCCAGCGCCGGCAGCTCCGACAGGCGTCGGTTCTGCACTTCCTCGACGCTGTACTGGGTGATCGAGGTGAAGCTCGGGTTGACGTATTCCACCAGACCGTCGCAGTCGACCAGCAGGAAGGCGCTTGCACTCTGTTCGACGGCGCGCTGGAACAGGTGCAGTGCGCTGGCGGCGTTGCGTCTCTGGTGGTTGGCCAGGACCTGCGCGTACTGGTCGGCCAGTTCGCCAGCGAAGGCCACCTCGTCGGTCTGCCATTCGCGCTGGCCGCCGGTGTGCTCCAGGCACAGCACGCCGACCAGCTCGCCGCCGACACGGATGCCGGCGGCGAGCAGCGCGGCGATCCCCACGGGCTGCAGGTAGGTTTCGCCCAGTTCGCGGGTGCGCGGATCCTGCTGGGCATTGCTGGCTTCGATCGCACGGCCGCCGTTGAGCGCTTCCAGGTAGCGCTTGAAGGGCCGCGCATCCAGGGCGAGCGGCTGTTCGTGCCGGTCGATGTCGCGGCGATACAGCGCCACCGGCTCAAGCCGCTCGTTGGCCAGGTTCCAGATGCTGGCGCGGGCCACGGCGTAGGTCTCGCAGGCGGCTTGGGTGATCAGCTCGGCGGCTTCGCGCAGGGGGTCGCTGGAGTTGTAGCGGTGCCGCGCCAGACGCAGGATCAGGCTCTGCTGCGCGCGCGAGCGGACCAGGTGCTGCAGGTGGTCGTCCTGGGTCTGCTGGTAAAGCTGCAGCGACGCGCGCAGGCGCGCGTTCTGCGCCTCCAGTTCGCTCTCCAGCTCGCTCTCGCCGGCCACTGCGGCGGCATCGTCGATGATCATCAGGTAGCCGCGCAGCAGTTGGCGCTTGTGCTGCTGGAAGCCTTCGCCGATCTCGATCACCTGCAGCGGTCGCTCCGGCGTGTGCAGGGTGTAGCGCACCGTGTAGTGCGGCGCCTGCTGGAGTTGTTGCTGGATGACATCGTGCAGCCGGTAGCGGGCTTCGGGCTCCATCAGGCTGGCGAAGGGGCTGCCTATCAGGGCGCAGAGCTCGCTGGCGGGCAGTCCCAGGCGTTGCTCGCAGGCCGGATCGAGGAACAGCAAAGCCCAGCTGGCCTCGTTCAGCCGCTCGAAACGCAGCATTCCCAACCGAGAGGGCACGGGGAGTTGCGTAACTACCTCGACCGCCGGACGGCTGGCGGGATCGGGATGGTTCTTCATTCGGGCGGCTGCTTCCGGTTTTAGGACCTGGGTAGGGGCGTCGGCCCGTCAATGTGTCGGGCAAGGGTGCATCAAAGTCTCTGCCGCTGACAAGCGTAGAGGCACTTTGGCAGCACTCTGCGGGAAGTACCTGTTTTAACAGACATTCGGTAGGGTTTTTTTGCGGACTGCCCAGTCAAAAAAAAGCCCCGCTGGGAGGCGGGGCCGAGGAACGAGCGTGGCGTGCTCGAGCAAGGGGCCGGCAGGCCGCGTGGCTCGCCGGAAAACCGTTACAGCAACAGCGTGCGGATATCGCCGAGCAGTTCGCCGAGACGCTTGGTATAGCGCGCGGCGGCGGCACCGTTGATCACCCGGTGGTCGTAGGAAAGCGACAACGGCAGCATCAGGCGCGGCTGGAAGGTCTTGCCGTCCCAGACCGGCTGGATGGTTGCCTTGGAGACACCCAGGATCGCCACTTCCGGCGCGTTGACGATCGGCGTGAAGCCGGTGCCGCCAATGTGCCCAAGGCTGGAGATGGTGAAGCAGGCGCCCTGCATGTCGTCGGCGGCGAGCTTCTTGGTGCGTGCCTTTTCCGCCAGTGCGGCGGCTTCGGCGGCCAGTTGCAGCAGGCTCTTCTGGTCGACGTTCTTGATCACCGGGACCAGCAGGCCGTCCGGTGTGTCAACGGCGAAGCCGATGTTCACGTACTTCTTGCGGATCAGCGCCTTGCCGCTGGGGGCCAGCGCACTGTTGAAGTCCGGCAGTTCCTTCTGCAGGTGCGCGCAGGCCTTGAGCAGCAGCGGCAGCACGGTCAGCTTGACGCCGGCTTTTTCGGCGACGGCTTTCTGCGCAACGCGGAAGGCCTCCAGCTCGGTGATGTCGGCCGAGTCGAACTGGGTCACGTGCGGCACGTTCAGCCAGCTGCGGTGCAGGTTGGCGGCGCCGACCTGCATCAGGCGGGTCATCGGCACTTCTTCGACTTCGCCGAACTTGCTGAAGTCGATTTCCGGCACTGGCGGAATGCCCGCGCCGCCGGTTGCGCCCGCGGCGGCGGCTGGCGCGCTCTTGGCTTTCTGCAGCTGCGCCTTGACGAAGGCCTGCACGTCTTCCTTGACGATCCGGTCGCGCGGACCGCTGGCGGTGACGTCGGCGAGATCGACGCCGAATTCGCGCGCCAGCATGCGGACCGCCGGGCCGGCGTGGACTTTCTTGCCGGCCTTGCTCGGTGCAGCCGCGGCCGGCGCAGGCGCTGCCGATGCCTGGGGCTCGGTGACGCCCTGCTTGTTCGGTGCGACGGCCTGTTGCGGCGTGGCCGCTTCGGTCTTCGCCGCGGCCTTGGCCGGAGCGGCGCCCGCGACCTTGAGCACGAGGATCAGATCGCCGGTCTTGGCCTGGTCACCGACCTTGACCGCCAGGCTTTCCACCACGCCGGCTTTCGGCGAAGGGATTTCCATGCTGGCCTTGTCGGATTCCAGGGTGATCAGCGACTGGTCGGCTTCGACGGTGTCGCCGACCTTGACCAGCACTTCGATGATGTTGGCTTCACCGCTGGAACCGATGTCCGGAACCTTGACCTCTTCGCTGCTTTCGCCCGCGGGCTCGGCGGCCGCTTCGGGGTCGGCAGGCTTGGCGTCGCTCTTCGGTGCGGCAGCGGGGGCGCTGGCGGCCTTGGCGGGTTTGGCCTTGGCGGCGCCTTTCAGGACCAGGATCAGGTCGCCGGTGCCGACTTCGTCGCCGACCTTGACCGACAGGCTTTCCACCACGCCGGCGGCCGGCGAGGGGATTTCCATGCTGGCCTTGTCGGATTCCAGGGTGATCAGCGACTGCTCGGCTTCGATGGTGTCGCCCGGCTTGACCGACACTTCGATGACGCTGGCCTTGGCGCTGGAGCCGATATCCGGAACCTTGATCTCCTGCGCTTCGCCTTCGCCGGCGGATGCCGAGGCATCGTCGTCGCCCGGCGGCGTCGGCGCTTCGGACTCTTCCGGAGCCTCCTGGGTCTCGCCCACGGCGGCCTTGGGTTCGGCGGATGCCTGCTCGCTGGCGGCGCCGTCGGCGCTTTCCAGGTCGATCAGCAGGTCACCGGTCTTCAGGTTGTCGCCCATCTTGAAATGCAGCGCGACGACCTTGCCCGCTTTGGGCGCCGGGATTTCCATGCTGGCTTTGTCGGACTCGAGGGTGACCAGGCCCTGTTCGGCTTCGACGACGTCGCCGACCTTGACCAGTACCTCGATGACCTCGCCTTCGCCGCTGCCGATATCGGGTACGCGAATGGTTTCACTCACAATATGTTCTCCTGTTCGCTCGCGTTATCAGCAATCAAGCGGGTTGCGTTTCTCGGGATCGATGCCGAACTTGGCGATGGCTTCGGCCACCACTTTGCGTTCGACCGAACCGCGATCGGCAAGTGCTTGCAGCGCGGCGAGGCTGACCCAGCGGCGGTCGACTTCGAAGAAGTCGCGCAATTTCTTGCGGCTGTCGCTGCGGCCGAAACCGTCGGTGCCCAGGACCTGGTATTCCTTGCTCGGAACCCATTGGCGAATCTGGTCGGCGAACAGCTTCATGTAGTCGGTCGATGCGACGACCGGGCCATGACGTCCTTCCAGGCAGGTTTCGACGTAGGTCTTGCGCGGCTCTTCGGCCGGGTGCAGGCGGTTCCAGCGGTCCACCGCCAGGCCGTCGCGACGCAGTTCGTTGAAGCTGGTGACGCTCCAGATGTCGGCGCCGACGCCGAATTCGGCGAGCAGCTCGGCTGCAGCGCGGACTTCGGTGAGGATGGTGCCGCAACCCAGCAACTGGACGCGGTGGGCGAAGTCGCCCTTGGCTTCCTCTAGCAGGTACATGCCGCGGATGATGCCCTCTTCCACGCCTTCCGGCATGGCCGGCTGCTGGTAGTTCTCGTTCATCACGGTGATGTAGTAGTAGACGCTTTCCTGCTTCTCCATCATCTGATAAACGCCGTGGCGCATGATCACGGCCAGCTCGTAGGCGTAGGTCGGGTCGTAGCTGCGGCAGTTCGGGATGGTGCTAGCGAGGATGTGGCTGTGGCCGTCCTCGTGCTGCAGGCCTTCGCCGTTTAGCGTGGTGCGCCCGGAGGTGCCGCCGAGCAGGAAGCCGCGGGTCTGCGCGTCGCCGGCGGCCCAGGCGAGGTCGCCGATACGCTGGAAGCCGAACATCGAATAGAAGATGTAGACCGGCAGCATCGGCGTGTTGTAGTTGCTGTAGGCGGTGCCGGCAGCGACGAAGGAGGAGAACGCGCCGGCCTCGTTGAGGCCTTCCTGGAGGATTTGGCCGTCCTTCTCTTCGCGGTAGTACATCACCTGATCGCGGTCGACCGGCTCGTACAGCTGACCTACCGGGGAATAGATGCCAAGCTGGCGGAACATCCCTTCCATGCCGAAGGTGCGCGCTTCGTCAGCCAGGATCGGCACGATGCGCTTGCCCAGTTCCTTGTCCTTGACCAGCGAAGCGAGGATCCGGCCGAAGGCCATGGTGGTGGAGATTTCGCGATCGCCGGAACCGTCGAGCACGGCTTTCAGGGTTTCCAGCGGCGGGGTCGGGATGCTCACGCTGGTGTGGCGGCGTTGCGGCAGGTGGCCGCCGAGCTTCTCGCGGCACTTGCGCAGGTACTTCATCTCCGCGCTGTCTTCTTCCGGACGATAGAAGGGCAGGTCATGGAGCTGCGAGTCATTGAGCGGGATGTCGAAGCGGTCGCGGAATTTCTTCAGGCTCTCGATATCGACTTTCTTGGTGTTGTGCGCGGTGTTCTTCGCTTCACCGGCGCCGGTGCCGTAGCCCTTGATGGTCTTGGCCAGGATGACCGTCGGCTGACCCTTGTGGTTGACCGCCTGGTGGTAGGCCGCATAGACCTTGTAGGGGTCGTGGCCGCCGCGGTTGAGCTTCCAGATCTCGTCGTCGGTGAGTTTCTCGACGCGCTTGAGCAGTTCCGGATCGGCACCGAAGAAGTGCTTGCGCACGAAGGCGCCGTCCTTGGCCTTGTAGTTCTGGTAGTCGCCGTCGATCACCTCGTCCATGCGGCGCTGCATGCGGCCGTCTTCGTCCTCGGCGAACAGCGGGTCCCACATGCGGCCCCAGATGACCTTGTTGACGTTCCAGTTGGCGCCGCGGAAGTTGCCTTCCAGTTCCTGGATGATCTTGCCGTTGCCGCGAACTGGGCCGTCGAGGCGCTGCAGGTTGCAGTTGATGACGAAGATCAGGTTGTCCAGGTTCTCGCGACCGGCCAGGGAAATGGCACCGAGGGTTTCCGGCTCGTCGGTCTCGCCGTCGCCGATGAAGCACCAGACCTTCTGTTTGCCGGCGGGGATGAAGCCGCGGTTTTCCAGGTACTTCATGAAGCGCGCCTGGTAGATCGCCTGGATCGGGCCGAGGCCCATGGAGACGGTCGGGAACTGCCAGAAGTCCGGCATCAGGTGCGGGTGCGGGTAGGACGAGAGGCCGCCGCCATCGACTTCCTGGCGGAAGTTGTTCATCTGGTCTTCGGACAGGCGGCCCTCGAGGAAGGCGCGGGCATAGATGCCCGGCGACGCGTGGCCCTGGTAGTAGATCAGGTCGCCGCCGTGTTCTTCGGTCGGGGCCTGGAAGAAGTAGTTGAAGCCGATGTCGTACAGCGTCGCGCTGGAGGCGAAGGTGGAGATGTGGCCACCCAGGTCCGGGTCCTTCATATTCGCGCGCATCACCATCGCCAGGGCGTTCCAGCGAACCAGCGAGCGGATGCGGCGTTCCATGAACAGGTCGCCAGGCATGCGTGCTTCGTGGGTGACGGGGATGGTATTGCGATACGGCGTGGTGATCGCGTAGGGCAGCTGAGTACCGCTGCGAGTAGCGAGTTCACCCATGCGGGTCATCAGGTAGTGGGCGCGGTCTTCGCCTTCGCGGTCCAGGACCGACTCAAGGGCGTCCAGCCATTCCTGGGTTTCGACGGGATCGAGATCTTGCATGGCTTGCTCCAGGGCGGAAAGGCAACCAAAATCGGCCGCCTGTAACACCACCGGCCTTGTGGGCCGGAAGTGGCTAAATTCTTGGATGTGCCGGTCATTCGGCCTTGTAGTTTTACTACATTCCGGCGCCGGTTTCACCCATTCGGGCACATTGCCCAGTAGTAAAACTACAATAACAACGGCTTCTTCATTGCCAGCGTGGGCTTTCGGTAGGGGCGGAAAACCTCTTTCGCATCCCCCGGCGGCAATCCGCAGCCGACAAGGATAGACCATGAACCTGCCCCCACTCGTCGCCGTGCCGGATGTCCTGCAAAGCGGCGCCGAACGCGCGGAACAGGCCTTGCGCACTGCCGCAGCGACCCTCGGCGACAGCGCCGAGCAGCGCCTTTCCAGCTGGCCCGCACCGCGCCACGCGGACTTCCTGAGGGTGGCCGCCGCCAGCGATTTCGTCGCCGAGCAGGCCACGCGCAGCCCAGAAGCCTTTCTCGATCTGGCCGATTCCGGCGAGCTGGAGCGTTCTCTGCAGACCGGCGAACTGCGCGATCAGTTGCACCGCCTGCTTGCCGAATGCACAGACGAGGACGACCTCGCGCGGCGCCTGCGACGTTTTCGCAACCGCCAGCAGGTGCGCATCATCTGGCGCGACCTGACGCGCCAGGCCGACCTGATCGAAACCTGCCGCGACCTCTCCGAGCTGGCCGACGTGTGCATCGACGAGGCCTACCGCTGGCTTTACCCGCGCCTCTGCGCACAGTTCGGCACGCCGATCGGCAAGCGCTCCGGCGAGGCCCAGCAGCTGGTCGTGCTGGGCATGGGCAAGCTCGGCGCCGGTGAATTGAACCTGTCCTCGGACATCGACCTGATCTTCGGCTTCCCGGAGGGTGGCGAAACCCAGGGCGTGAAGCGCGCGCTGGATAACCAGGAATTCTTCGTGCGCCTCGGCCAGCGGCTGATCAAGGCGCTCGACAGCATCACCGTCGACGGCTTCGTGTTCCGCGTCGACATGCGCCTGCGTCCCTACGGTTCCGCCGGTGCCCTAGTGTTCAGTTTCAGCGCGCTGGAGCAGTACTACCAGGACCAGGGGCGCGACTGGGAACGCTACGCGATGATCAAGGCGCGGGTGGTCGGCGGCGACCGCCAGGCCGGGGAGCAACTGCTCGACCACCTGCGCCCGTTCGTCTACCGGCGTTACCTGGATTTCTCGGCGATCGAGGCGCTGCGCCTGCTCAAGCAGATGATCCAGCAGGAAGTCCGGCGCAAGGGGATGGACGAGAACATCAAGCTCGGCGCCGGCGGGATTCGCGAGGTCGAGTTCATCGCCCAGGTGTTCCAGCTGATCCACGGCGGCCGCGACCTGAGCCTGCAGCAGCGCTCCCTGTTCAAGGTGCTGGCAACCCTCGAAGGGCAGGGCTACCTGCCGGCGGCGGTGATCGCCGAGCTGCGCGACGGCTACGCCTTCCTGCGCTACACCGAACACGCCTTGCAGGCGATCGCCGACCGCCAGACGCAGATGCTCCCCGACGGCACGCTGGAGCGCGCGCGGGTCGCCTTCATCATGGGTTTCCCGGACTGGGCCGCGTTCCACGAGCGCCTCAGCCACTGGCGCGAGCGCATCGACTGGCACTTCCGCCAGGTGATCGCCGACCCCAACGAGGAAGAGAACCTGCCGAGCCAGGCCAGCGTCGGCGGCGAGTGGCTGCCGCTGTGGGAAGACCGCATGGAAGAGGAGGCCATCGACCGGCAACTGCTGGATGCCGGCTTCGTCGATCCCTTCGCCGCGCGCAAGCGCCTCGCCGAACTGCGCAACGGGCCGCAGGCGCGCGCCATGCAGCGCCTGGGTCGCGAGCGGCTGGACGCCTTCATCCCGCGGCTGCTGAGCATGGCCGCCGAACACCAGGACCCGGACCGGGTGCTGGAGCGCGTGCTGCCGCTGGTCGAAGCCGTGGTGCGGCGCTCCGCCTACCTGGTGCTGCTGACGGAAAACCCCGGAGCCTTGCAGCGGCTGATCGCCCTCTGCGTCGCCAGTCCATGGATCGCCGGGCACATCGCGCGCTACCCGATCCTGCTCGACGAGCTGCTCAACGAAGGACGGCTGTTCAACCCGCCGAACGCGCCGGAGCTGGCCGCCGAACTGCAGGAGCGACTGCTGCGGATTCCCGAGGACGACCTCGAGCAGCAGATGGAAGCGCTGCGCCACTTCAAGCTGGCCCACGGGCTGCGCGTGGCGGCCTCGGAAATCAGCGGCTCGCTGCCGTTGATGAAGGTCAGCGATTACCTGACCTGGCTCGCCGAGGCGATTCTCGACCAGGTGCTGGCGCTGGCCTGGCGCCATACGGTGGCGCGCCACGGCGCGCCGAAACGTGCCGATGGCAGCCCTTGCGATCCGGATTTCGTCATCGTCGGCTACGGCAAGGTCGGCGGCATCGAGCTGGGCCACGGTTCCGATCTCGACTTGGTGTTCATCCACGACGGCGATCCGCAGGCGGAAACCGACGGGCCCAAGCCGATCGACGGCGCGCAGTTCTTCACCCGCCTCGGTCAGCGGATCATTCACCTGCTCACCGCGCACACCAACTCCGGCCAGCTCTACGAGGTCGACATGCGCCTGCGTCCGTCCGGCGCGGCCGGGCTGCTGGTGAGTTCGCTGGGCGCCTTCGCCCGCTACCAGGAAACCGAGGCCTGGACCTGGGAACACCAGGCGCTGGTGCGCGCCCGCGTGCTGGTGGGCAATCGCCGGGTCGGCGAAGGCTTCGAACAGGTGCGCGCCCGCGTGCTCGGCCGCGAGCGCGATCTGCCGACCCTGCGCCAGGAGGTCAGCGAGATGCGCGCCAAGATGCGCAGCAACCTCGGCACCCCGATAACCGCCGCCGGCACCGCGGCGAACGCCTTCGCCGCCACCGTCGGCTACGACCTCAAGCAGGACGCCGGAGGTATCGTCGATATCGAATTTATGGTGCAATACGCGGCCTTGGCCTGGTCGCACGGGCATCCCGAGCTGCTGCGCTACACCGATAACATCCGCATTCTGGACGGCCTGGCTGATGCCGGACTGCTCCCGGCCGAAGACGTCGCCCTGCTACAGGAAGCCTACAAGACCTACCGCTCCGTGGCGCATCGTCAGGCGCTGGAAAAGCTTCCGGGCGTGGTCCCAGGCGATCAGTTGCAGGCCGAGCGGCGCGCCGTGATGCGCATCTGGCGGACGCTGGGGCTGAGCTGAATCCCGGCGCGTCGCCAACCCGTATTAGTTGTACGAACCGAACCTTGAGGAGCTGGCAGTTATGTCGATGTCCGACCGCGATGGCGTGATCTGGTATGACGGCGAAATGGTGCAGTGGCGCGACGCTACCACCCATGTGCTGACCCACACCCTGCACTACGGCATGGGCGTGTTCGAAGGCGTGCGTGCCTACGAAACCCCGCAGGGCACGGCGATCTTCCGCCTGCAGGCGCACACCGACCGGCTGTTCGATTCGGCGCACATCATGAACATGAAGATCCCGTTCACCAAGGACGAGATCAACGAGGCGACCCGCGCCGCCGTGCGCGAGAACAACCTGGCTTCGGCATACATCCGTCCGATGGTGTTCTACGGATCGGAAGGCATGGGCATCCGCGCCGACAACCTGAAGGTCCACGTCATCGTCGCTGCCTGGCACTGGGGCGCGTACATGGGTGAAGAAGCGCTGAAGAGCGGCATCAAGGTGCGCACCAGTTCCTTCACCCGCCACCACGTGAACATCTCGATGACCCGCGCCAAGTCCAACGGCGCCTACATCAACTCCATGCTGGCCCTGCAGGAAGCGGTTTCCGGCGGCGCCGACGAGGCGCTGATGCTGGACCCGGAAGGCTACGTCGCCGAAGGCTCCGGCGAGAACATCTTCCTGATCCGCGAAGGCCGCCTGTACACCCCCGAGGTGACCGCCTGCCTGAACGGCATCACCCGCGGTACCGTGCTGATCCTGGCCAAGGAACTCGGCCTGGAAATCGTCGAGAAGCGCATCACCCGCGACGAGGTGTACATCGCCGATGAAGCCTTCTTCACCGGTACCGCCGCCGAAGTCACGCCGATCCGTGAAGTCGATGGCCGGCAGATCGGCGGCGGCAGCCGTGGTCCGATCACCGAGAAGCTGCAGAAAGCCTACTTCGACCTGGTCAGCGGCAAGACCGACGGCCACGCCGACTGGCGTACCCTGGTCAAGTAAGTCGCCGGACCTTCCCGGCGAAGCCCGGCGCGAGGCGGCCCTGCGCCGCGTCCGTCGGGCTCGGGCGGTCCGCGCCTCGAGTCCCTTATGAATATTCTGATCATCGGCCCGAGCTGGGTAGGCGACATGGTGATGGCGCAGACGCTGTTCGCCTGCCTGAAACAGCGCCATCCCGGCTGCGCCATCGATGTGCTGGCGCCTGAGTGGAGCCGGCCGATCCTCGAACGGATGCCCGAAGTGCGCGAGGCGCTGAGCTTCCCGCTCGGCCACGGCGTACTCGATCTCGCCGCTCGCCGGCGCATCGGTGCCGGCCTCAAGGGGCGCTACCAGCAGGCGATCCTGTTGCCGAACTCGCTGAAGTCGGCGCTGGTGCCGTTCTTTGCCGGGATTCCCAAGCGCACCGGCTGGCGCGGTGAGATGCGCCTGGGCCTGCTCAACGACATCCGCAAGCTGGACAAGGACCGTTATCCGCTGATGATCGAGCGCTTCATGGCGCTCGCCTACGAGCCTGGCGCCGCGTTGCCGCAACCCTATCCGCGGCCGGCGCTGGCAATCGACCCGGGCAGCCGCGACGCCGCGCTGGCCACGTTCGGCCTGCAACTGGATCGTCCGGTGCTGGCGATGTGTCCCGGCGCCGAGTTCGGCGAAGCCAAGCGCTGGCCGGTGGAGCACTACGCCAAGGTCGCCGAGCTGAAGATTCGCGAAGGCTGGCAGGTCTGGCTGTTCGGCTCGAAGAACGATCACCCGGTGGGCGAGGAAATCCGCGCGCGGCTGATCCCCGGCCTGCGCGAGGAAGCGCTGAACCTGGCGGGCGACACCTCGCTGGCCGAGGCCATCGACCTGCTCTCCTGCGCCGCCGCCGTGGTCTCCAACGACTCCGGCCTGATGCACGTGGCCGCGGCGCTGAACCGCCCGCTGGTGGCGGTGTACGGCTCCACCTCGCCGCAGTTCACCCCGCCGCTGGCGGACCAGGTGGAGGTGGTGCGCCTGGGGCTGGAATGCAGCCCGTGTTTCGAGCGCACCTGCCGCTTCGGTCACTACAACTGCCTGCGCCAGCTCGAGCCGCGCCCGGTGCTGGATGCCCTCGGCCGGCTGGTCGGCGACCCGCTCGAGGTGAGCTGACGTTGCGCGTCCTGCTGATCAAGACGTCCTCCCTCGGGGATGTGATCCACACCCTGCCGGCCCTCACCGATGCGGCGCGGGCGATCCCCGGCATCCGTTTCGACTGGGTGGTGGAAGAGGGCTTCGCCGAAATTCCGGCCTGGCATCCGGCGGTGGCGCAGGTGATCCCGGTGGCGATCCGGCGCTGGCGCAAGCACCCGTTGCAGACCTGGAGGAGCGGCGAATGGCGGCGCTTCAAGGCGCGCCTGCGCGAGACCCGCTACGACCTGGTGATCGACGCCCAGGGCCTGCTGAAGAGCGCCTGGTTGACCCGCTACGTGAAGGCGCCGGTGGCCGGGCTCGACCGCGACTCCGCCCGCGAGCCGATCGCGGCACGCTTCTACGACCGGCGCTACGCCGTGGCCCGCGAGCAGCACGCGCTGCAACGCACCCGCGCGCTGTTCGCCGAGGCGCTGGATTACCCGCTGCCGACCGGCATCGGCGATTACGGACTGGACCGCGCGCAACTGGCCGATCCGGCCGGCGAGCCTTACGTGCTGTTCCTGCACGGCACCACCTGGGCCAGCAAGCACTGGCCCGAAGCCGACTGGCGCGCCCTGGCCGAGCGCATCGCCGAGCGCGGCTGGGCGATTCGCCTGCCGTGGGGCAACCCGACCGAGAAAGCCCGCGCCGAGCGCATCGCCGCCGGCCTTGAAAAGGTCGCCGTGCTGCCCAAACTGAACCTTGCCGGAGTCGCCAAGGTGATCGCCGGCGCGCGTGCCTGCGTGGCGGTGGACACCGGCCTCGGTCACCTCGCCGCCGCGCTGGACGTGCCGTGCATCTCGCTCTACGGCCCGACCCGCCCGGACCGCGTCGGCGCCTATGGCCGCTCGCAGATCCACCTGTGCGCGAACGGGCCGGGCGCCGGCCTTGGCGACCGCGACACGCCGTGCTTCGACGGCCTCGATGCCGAGCGCGTCGGCACCGAACTGGAGGCGTTGCTGCTGGCGCCGGAAAGCGTTTTCGAGGATCGCGCCTGATGCAACTGGCTTTTGCCCTCTACAAGTACTTCCCCTTCGGCGGCCTGCAGCGCGACTTCATGCGCATCGCCCTGGAGTGCCAGCGCCGTGGCCACGCCATCCGCGTCTATACGCCGATCTGGGAAGGCGAAGTACCGTCGGGTTTCGACGTGCGCGTGGCGCCGGTCAAGGCGCTTTTCAACCACAGGCGCAACGAGAAATTCAGCGCCTGGATCGCCGCCGACCTGGCCCGCGATCCGGTCGACCGGCTGATCGGCTTCAACAAGATGCCGAACCTGGACGTCTACTACGCCGCCGACGGCTGCTACGAAGACAAGGCGCAGACCCTGCGCAACCCGCTGTACCGCAAATGGGGCCGCTACCGGCACTTCGCCGACTACGAGCGTGCGGTGTTCGGCGGCGACGCGCAGGCCGAGATACTGATGATCTCCGAGGTCCAGCAGCCGCTGTTCGTCAAGCACTACGGCACCCCGGCCGAGCGCTTCCACCTGTTGCCGCCGGGCATCGCCGCCGACCGCCGGGCGCCGTCCAACGCCGCCGACATCCGCGCCGAATTCCGCCGCGAGTTCAAGCTGGCCGACGACGACCTGCTGCTGGTGCAGATCGGTTCCGGCTTCAAGACCAAGGGCCTGGACCGCACCCTGAAAGCCGTCGCCGCGCTGCCCCGCGAGCTGAAGAAGCGCACCCGCCTGATCGCCATCGGCCAGGATGATCCCAAGCCGTTCCAGCTGCAGATGGGCGCGCTGGGCATTTCCGAACAGGTGCAGATTCTCAAGGGGCGCAGCGACATTCCGCGCTTCCTGCTCGGTGCCGACCTGCTGATCCATCCGGCCTACAACGAGAACACCGGCACCGTGCTGCTCGAGGCGCTGGTCGCCGGGCTGCCGGTGCTGGTCAGCGCGGTCTGCGGCTATGCCCATTACATCGCCGATGCCGATGCCGGCCGCGTGCTCGCCGAGCCGTTCGAGCAGGCGCAACTGAACGCTACCCTGGCGAGCATGCTCGCCGACGACGCGGCGCGTGCCGGCTGGTCGCGCAACGGCCTGGCCTTCGCCGATTCGGCGGACCTGTACTCGATGCCGGAGCGCGCGGCCGACGTGATTCTCGGAGAACGGCCATGAGCAAGCTGGAGCTGCAGGAACCCTTCAGGAGCCTCTGGCAGGGCCGCGATCCCTTCGTCGAAGTGGAGAAGCTGCAGGGCGAGGTTTACCGCGAGCTGGAGGCCCGCCGCACGCTGCGCACCGAAGTCGACGGCCGTGGCTATTTCGTGAAGATTCACCGTGGCGTCGGCTGGGGCGAGATCGTCAAGAACTGGCTGACGGCCAAGGCGCCGGTGCTGGGCGCCGGTCAGGAATGGGCGGCGATCCAGCGGCTGACCGAGGTTGGCGTGCCGACCATGACCTCCGTGGCGTTCGGCGAGCGCGGTGCCAACCCGGCGATGCAGCATTCCTTCATCGTCACCGAAGAGCTGGCGCCGACCGTCAGCCTGGAGGATTTCTGCCGCGACTGGCCGAGCGATCCGCCGCCACCGGCGCTGAAACGGGCGCTGATCGCCGAAGTGGCGCGGATGACCGGCGCCATGCACCGCGCCGGCGTCAACCACCGCGACTGCTACATCTGCCATTTCCTCCTGCACACCGACGCACCGCCGGCAGCCGGGGCCTTCAGGCTGTCGGTGATCGACCTGCACCGCGCCCAGGTGCGCACGCAGACGCCGACCCGCTGGCGCAACAAGGACATCGCTGGGCTGTACTTCTCGGCGCTGGACATCGGCCTGACGCGGCGTGACAAGCTGCGCTTCCTCAAGACCTATTTCGGCAAGCCGCTGCGCGAGATTCTGCGCGACGAAGCCGCGCTGCTGGCCTGGCTGGAACGCAAGGCCGAGCGCCTGCTGCAGCGCTACCGGCGCAAATACGAGCCGGGGGCCGCGGCATGAGCGGCGCCTGCACACAAGGGGCAACATGAATTTCAACGGACTGCGTGTCGGCATCGTCTCGTTTCCGGCACTGGGTGACGCCACCCTCTACCTGCGTCTGGCCTGGCTGTTCCATCGCGCCGGCGCGCAGGTCAGCTTCTTCAGCAAGACCCTCTACCCGGCGCGCGAGTACTTCGACTGGCTCGACGTGCAGCGCGATGACAGCGAGTCGCTGGAGGTGCTATCGCCCCGCTTCGACCTGCTGATCGCCTGCTTCGAGAAGTGCTACGAGCCGGGCGCGGGTGCCCAGGCCTACGCGGCGCTGACCAACGTGGCCTTCGTCACCGCCAAGAAGATTTCCCGGGAGTCCGGCCTGCACGGGCGCGAGGTAATCGTGCGCGGCGAGCGCCTGCCGGGCGCGAGCATTCCGTTCTGCCTCGATTCGCGTGCCGGGCAGACCATGGTCGACTGGGTCGACTCCTACGCCAGCCAGGTGTACGGGATCTCCCTGGGGCCGGGTGAGCGGGTCATGGGGCGCGAGAAAGAGCCGGCACCGAGCCGCCGCGTGGTGGTTTTCCCGACCACGCCCAAGGAGAGCAAGAATTACTGGCTGGCCGGTTTCCGCCTGCTGGCTCATGCCATCAAGGCGCGCGGCTGGGACGTCGAGTTCGTCTGCATGCCGGACGAACGCGAGCGGATCGGCGCGGCCATAGGCGATTTCCCGCTGCATGCCTTTCCCGACGTCAAGGCGCTGATGGATTACGTCGCCGGCGCCGCCGTGGTCGTAAGCAACGATTCCGGCGGTGGTCACCTGGCCTCGATGATGGACATTCCCACCTTCACCATCACCCGCCGGCGCAAGAACTTCGTCTGGCGCCCCGGCTTCAACCACAAGAACACCGTGCTGTATCCACTGTGGCGCTTCAAATGGCTCGGCAACTACGTCTGGCGGCCATTCGTGCCAGTCTGGCGGATCGCCCGCGACCTCGGTCAGGCGCGCTGATGGCGGGCTGGAAGCTCGATTCGTCGTATGCCGATCTGTCGGCGCACTTCGGCAGCCTGGACGCGGTGTTCGCGCTCGAGGGCGAGCGCCTGACCCGCGACCCGCTGTCCGAGGTGATCCGCGTCGAGGTCGACGGCGTGCGCTATTACGTCAAGCGCTACTGGGGCGCAGGCAAGGGCGTGCGGCGCTACCTGGGCCGGCCGCGGGTCAAGGCCGAGTGGCAGAACCTCAAGCATTTTGCCCGCTGGGGCATCCCCACCGCGACGGTGGTCGGCTGGGGGCTGGAACGTAGCGGCGGGGCCTTCCTGCGCGGTGCGCTGATCACCCGGGAGTTGCCCAACACCCACGACCTGGCGTGGCTCGCGAACAACCACGATCCCCGCCTGCGCGATCGTCGCTGGGTCGATGGCGTCAGTCGGCAACTGGCTGCGGCGACTCGAATCCTGCACGACCATTCGTTCGCCCATAACGACCTGAAGTGGCGAAACCTGCTGGTCGACGACCGCGGCGAGCTGTTCTTCATCGACTGCCCAGGCGGCACCTTCTGGCGCGGCGCGCTGCTGCGCCGGCGCATCGTCAAGGACCTCGCCTGCCTGGACAAGGTGGCGAAGTACACCCTGTCGCGTACGCAGCGGCTACATTTCTATCTGCAATACGCCGGCGCGACGCGGCTCGAGGCGGGCGACAAGCAGCGCATCCGCCAGGTGCTGGGCTATTTCGAGGGCCGCGAGTGAGCGATTACCTGTGTGGCGATGACCGCGACCTGCTCGAGCGCCATGCGCTGGCGAGCTTCGACGCACTCTGGGCCTTGCAACTCGACGCGGTGGACGCGCCGAACCGGGCGGGAAAGGGCTGGAGCCAGGTCTTCCGCCTGGATCTGGAGGGCCGCGGTTACTACCTCAAGCGCCAGTCCGACTACCTGATGCGCAGCCTGCTCCATCCCTTCGGCGAGCCGAGCTTCGCCCGCGAGTTCCGCAACATCCGGCGCTACCGTGAGCTGGGCATTCCCGCGTTGCAGGCGGCCTTCTTCGGCCAGCGAAAGGTACGCGGCGAGCGTCACGCGATCCTCCTGACCCGGGCGCTGGACGACCGCCGGGACCTGCAGCACTGGCTGGACGGCTGGGAGCAGTGTCCGGCGGAGCAACGCCAGGCGCTGCTGGTTGCGGTGGGACGGCTGGCGCGCCGGCTGCACGAGGCCGGGCAGAGCCACGGCTGCTTCTACCCCAAGCACATCTTCCTGCGCGAGGCCGCCGGCTTCGACGCCTGCCTGATCGACCTGGAGAAGACCCGCCCGCTGCGCCGGGGCGAGGCCGACCGGGTGCGTGATCTGGAACCGCTGCTGCGCCGCGCGCGCGTCTGGCAGGAGACGGACGTGCGCGTATTTCTCGCCGCCTACCTGGATCGGCCGGCGACGAGCGCCGAGGTAGAGCACTGGTTGCCGCTGCTCGCCGCGCGTCAGCGCCGCAAGGAGGCACGCACGTGAAGCTGGCCGAGTTGCAGCATGCCGGTCGCGCGCCGGCCCTGCCGCTGAGCGTCGACCTCGGTGCGCACGGCCTGGGCGTCAGCGCCTGGCTGCGCGTGCTGCCGGGGCAGCGCTACGTCGGCCTGGCGCAGTGGCAGGGGCGAGCGGTGCTCGCCAAATTGCTGGTCGGCGCGAAGGCCGAGCGGCATTTCGCCCGCGAGCGCGACGGCGCGGCGCTGTTGGCCGCCTCCGGCCTGGATACCCCGGCGCTGCTCGGCGAAGGCTTCGATGCCGGCCAGGGCGGCTGGCTGCTGTTCGAGTTCCTCGACGGCGCGCAGAGCCTGTGGGACGCCTGGCGCGCAGTGGAGCATGAACCGCCGCTGTCGGACTCCCAACAGACCGTGCTGGGCGAGGCCCTCGCCGCCATCGGCCGCCTGCATGCCCAGGGCCTATGGCAGAGCGATCTGCACCTGGACAATCTGCTGCGGCACGACGGTCGCCTGTTCCTGATCGATGGCGGCGGCGTGCAGGCGGAAACCCCTGGCCAGCCGCTGTCCCGCGCGCGGGCGCTGGAAAACCTCGGGGTGTTCTTCGCCCAATTGCCGGCGCGTCTGGAACCCTTTTTCGAAGAGCTGCTGGTGCACTACCTGCTGGCCAATGGCGAGCACGCCCTGCCGCTGGAGGCGCTGCTGAAGAATGTCGCCCGGGTCCGTCGCTGGCGGCTGCGCGATTACCTGCAGAAGGCGGGGCGCGATTGCAGCCTGTTCAGCGTGCGTACCGAGCCGCGCGGCCTGTGCGCCGTGCGCCGTGACGAGCAGGATGCCCTGGCGCCGCTGCTGGCCGACCCCGACGCGTTCATCCGCGCCGGGCAGTTGCTGAAGGACGGAGGCAGCGCGACGGTCGCGAAGGTCGAGGTGGCGACGCGCCAACTGCTGGTGAAGCGCTACAACGTCAAGGGGCTCGGCCACTGGCTCCGACGCTGCCTGCGCCCGAGCCGGGCCTGGCACAGCTGGATCGAGGGCAATCGGCTGGAGTTCCTCGGCATCGCAACGCCACGGCCGCTGGCCTGTATCGAACGGCGCTTTCTCGGGCTGCGTCGCGGGGGCTGGCTGATCAACGCCTTCTGCGAGGCGGGCGACCTGTTCGCGCTGTTCGGGCGCGAGGGCGATCGTCTGCCGTCTCCGGGGGAGGCCGGCGCGATTCAGAGCCTCTTCGCCGACCTGGCGCGCGAGCGCATCAGCCACTGCGACCTCAAGGCGACCAACCTGCTGTGGGACGCCGGGCGTCTGCTGCTCATCGACCTCGACGCGCTGCGCGCGCACCCACCGGGTGCCGGATGGCAGCGCGCCCAGGCGGCGGACCGCGCCCGCTTCATTCGCAACTGGCCGGCGGATAGCCCCCTGGCGCGTTGGCTGGAGGAAAACCTGCCCAGCGCCGAAGCGCCGCCATCCGCCGTGGGGCATGACTGATGCAGGTGGCCGATGCCCGCTGGAAACAGCACGCACCGGTCGATCTGCTATTGAGCGTGATCATTCCCGCCTACAACTACGCCTCGGTGTTGTCGCGCTGCCTGGATTCGGTGCTGATGCAGCTCACCGGCGAGTGCGAGCTGATCGTCGTCGACGACGGTTCGCAAGACACTACGCTCGATCTGTTGCGCGGACGGCATTGCGGGGCGCAGCGTGCCGCTTATCTGCGCCAGGACAACCGCGGCCCTTCCGCGGCCCGCAATGCCGGGCTGGCGATATCCTCCGGGCGTTGGGTGTTGTTTCTCGATGCCGACGATGTCATGGCTTCGGGGGCGATAGCGGCGATCCTGCACCGGCTGCGCACCTGCCCCGGTATCGATCTGTTGCTCGGCGGGCATCTGGATTGCGCGGAGGACGGCAGTAGCCGCTACCACCCTCCCGGACGGATCGCCGACGCGGTTTTTTCCCGGCTCGACGATTTCCTGCTGAAGAAACGCTTCGGCATGGGGCATGGCAGCACCGTGTTCCGCCGCGCACGGGCGACCTGCTGTCCCTATCCCGAGGATCTGAAGCAGGGCGAAGACCTGGCGGTTTTCGCCTTCATGCTCTCGTCCCCGGTAATTTCGGTGCTGGATGTTCCGCTCGTCTGGATCTACAAGCACGCGGATTCCCTGCGCAATCAGCTGCAGCTGGATGCCGCCCACGGCGACCGGGTCGCGGCGGCGGTCTTCGAGCGTCTGCCAGGCGAGTTCCAGCACCGCCTGCGCGCCTACCGGGCACAGCGCCAGCTGTCCCTGTTTCGCGGTTGCTACCTCGCCGGGCTGCGCAGCGAGGCGTTGGCTTGCTATCGTCGGGCCTGGCGGCTCGATCCCTGGATAGCGTGCCGCTGGGACTATCTTTCGAAATGGCTACGGCTGGTACTTGGCTGGCGAGGGACGCGACCTTGAGCGTGCAGGATGTGCACATGACGGACACCCGGCAGGTCGCTTCGCTGGCGCCGGGCACTTCGAGCGGCAACCGGATCGACTATCAGCTGCAGCTCGGCGAGCGGCGCTACCCGGTCTATTTCGCCGCCGCGGGTATTCCGCTGTCCGGCGATGGCGAAGCGCTGCTGGCCATGGCCGCGCTGGGGGCGATGGCCACCGATAAGGACCTGCGCTTGCCGGGCATGCTCTCGCCGCAGTTCCTCGCCAACCAGCGCCAGCTCATGCAGACGTTCACCGGTTGGTTTGCACGCTATCGGCCGGTGTCGATCACCGCGCAAGCCCTGGTTTCCCGCCCGAAAGCGGCCACCGGGCGTGTCGGCAGTTTCTTCACCGGCGGCGTCGACTCGTTCTACACCTTCCTCAAGCACCGCGAGGAAATCACCGATCTGATCTTCGTGCACGGCTACGACGTCGCGCTGGACGACCTGCCGCGGCGCCAGGCGATCAGCGATATGGGCCGCGCGATAGAGCAGGCGACCGGTGTGCGCTTCATCGAGCTGGAGACCAACGCCATCCGCCTGTTCAAGGACTTCGGGCGCTGGGGACTGCATGGCCACGGCTATGGGCTGGGCAGCGCGGCGCGCCACCTGGCCGACTATCTGGACCGCATCTACATTCCGTCCTCGTTCGCCGAAGCCGACCTGATGCCCTGGGCATCCCATCCGCAGACCGATCCGCTGTTCTCCGACGAGCGTCTGGAGGTCATCCACGACGGGTGCGAGGCCGGACGGATCGACAAGGTCGAGGCGCTGGCCGCGGACCCTTTGGCGCTGGCTCATCTGCGGGTCTGCTGGGAGCGGGTCGAGGGCAGCTACAACTGCGGGCGCTGCGAGAAGTGCCTGCGCACCATGACATCCCTGGCTGCCCTGGGCGCTCTCAAAGACAGCGCGACCTTTCCGCCACAGGTGGCCCTGGAGCGCGTCCGCGCCCTGGTGATGTACGACGATTCCCTGATCAAGTTCGCCCGTGAGAACGTCCGCCTGCTGTCGGCCCGCGGGTTGGGCGACAGCCCTCTGGCGCGGGCCTGGCAACAGGTGCTGGAGCGACCGCAGTGGCGCAACAGGCTGATCCTGCGCGGCAGGAAAATACGCGGCAAATGGCGGCGGGTTATCAGGAAAATAAGGAACGCCACGTGAGGCCGATCTGTTTGCTGGAATACACCGGCGCGATATTCGAGCGATTCGTCAACCTGGGTGACGATATCCAGACACTGGCCGTCAGCCGCCTGGTGCCGCGCGTCGATGGCTATGTGTCGCGTGAGGCCCTGAACCAGGTCGCGGAGCCCTGCACCGTGCCGATGAATGGCTTCTTCATGAACACCGGGAACTGGCCGCCCTCCGCCCAGGTGAGCCCGGTGTTCTTCGCGTTCCATATCTCGGCCCCCGCGCAGGCGGTGATCTGCTCCCCCGAAGGCATCGATTACCTGCGCCGCTGGCAGCCCATCGGCTGCAGGGATCGCGGCACGCAGGCACTGCTCGAACGGCATGGCGTGCAGGCGTATTACAGCCGTTGCGTGACCCTGACCCTGCCACGGCGCGAGCGGTCGCCCGAAGGCGAGGGCGAGGTGTTTCTAGTCGGTCTCAGCCCGGCGGCTCGGCGGACGGTGCCGGCTTCGATTCGCAAACGTGCGGTCGTCGTCGACCAGGCCAAGCTGCGCCTGCCGATTGGCAACACGCGTTTGCGCCTGGAGCTTGCCGGCGAACTGCTGGACCAGTACCGCCGACGCGCGCGTCTGGTCATCACCTCGAAGATCCATTGCGCGATGCCCTGCATCGCCATGGGCATTCCCGTCGTGTTTCTCTACGACGCGGCGCGGCGCGATGATTATCGGGTGAAGATCATCGAGGACCTGGTGGGTATCCATTACGTGCACAATTCCGGGCCCCTGGCCGCGTTGCGCAACCTGCATCTGGCGCGCGGGATCGACTGGAATCCGCCGCCGCTGGATATCGAGTCGCTGAAACTCGAGATCGCCGCCGAGTTCGGCCGGGCGTTCAGTCGCGTCCACGCTGGCGAACCAGGCATCGCCGAAGCGGAGTCCACAACGTGAGCATCATCGTTTCAGAGCTTTCCTCGGACTGGTCGCGCGAGCCGTCGGAGAAATCGACGGTGACCTACCGCGTCGACCTCGGCGATCGGCACTACGACGTCTTCATCCGCAGCAACGGCTTGCAACGGCAGCCCGGACTCGATGCGGCGCTGCCGCTGGCATTGCTGGCGGCGATGAAGCTGCGTCGGCCGATTCGGGTCAAGGGGGCGCTGTCGGCGACTTACCTGGCGGGTGTCAGACAGGTAATGGCGCTGTTCGAGGCAAGCTTCGACGAATATTTCGCGGTGCCGATCGAGGCCGATTCGATGTACCAGCCGGCCCCGCAGGCCGGGCCGCGCAAGGCGGCCTTCTTTTCCGGCGGCGTCGACTCCTTCTTCACCCTGATCAAAGGGCGGGAAGAGCTTACCGACATCCTGTACATCCACGGCTTCGACGTGCGCCTGGACGACCTGCCGCGACGTGCGGCGGTGAGCGCGATGGGAGCCGCCGTGGCCGAGGGCACCGGGACGCGCTTCATCGAGGTGGAAAGCAACCTCGGCAAGGTGATCCAGGACTTCGGCTCCTGGCCTATTCACGGGCACGGCTTCGCCCTGATGAGTGTCGCCCGCGCGCTGGCCGGCGATATCGGCGAAGTGCGCGTTCCCGGGACCCACAGCCTGCGGCACCAGAAGCCCTGGGGCTCCTGGCTGGATACCGATCCGCTGTTTTCCGATGAACGTCTCGCCATCGTCCACGATGCCTGCGAGGCCGAGCGGATCGACAAGATCAAGCGCATCTCCAGCGAGCCGCTGGCGCAGACGTATCTGCGGGTCTGCTGGGGCAAGGTCGACGGGATGTACAACTGCTGCCGCTGTGAAAAATGCCTGCGGACCATGGTTTCCCTGCATGCGCTGAATCGCCTGGAACAGTTCACCAGCTTCCCGCTGCCGCTGGAGACCCGGGACGTTGCGCGCACTCTTCTCCCGCGCGACGGCTTGCGCATCTACCTAGAGGAGAATATCGAGCTGCTTAGGCAGAATCGGCCGGAAGAGCGCGCATTGATCGCCGCCTTGCAGCGGCAATTGCGCCGGCCCATATGGCTGGCCGTGCTGCGCCTGAAGTGGCGCAAGCGATTTGCCCGGCTCAAGGGGCATTTTCGCCGCTTGACGCGGCGAGGTGCCGGACGCGACCTTGAGTGACGGGCTGAATTACCGATTTCGACGGGCGCCGCGATATAATCCCTGTTTTTTGCTGCTCGGTGCCGCCCCGCTTCCCCCTTCCGGATGAAGGTCGCCGCGGCCGGCCTCGCGCCGGGCACGACCCACTTGACGTGGTCATCCAAACTCAAGAGGCAACGCTGTGTCACTCACGATTCTCGGCCTTTCCGGCGCGCTCAGTCATGATCCCTCCGCCGCGCTGTACATCGACGGCAAGTTGATCGCGGCAGTGGAAGAGGAGCGCTTCGTTCGCGACAAGCACGCGAAGAACCGCATGCCCTACGAGTCGGCGAAGTTCTGCCTGGAGCAGGCCGGCATCCAGCCGGCGGATGTCGACGTGGTGGCGATTCCGTTCGCGCCCATCAGCATTTTCGGCAAGGCGCGCTGGCACTACGCGAAGCGCTACTGGTACGCGCCTGAGCGCGCGCTGGACGCCATCCTGCTCGGTAACCGCCGCTACAAGCGCTATCACAAGCGCATCGAATGGTGCCTGCAGCAACTCGGCTTCGACCTGAAGAAGGTCCGCATCGAGCCGGTCGAGCACCACCTGGCACACGCCTCCAGCGCCTACCATTGCTCGGGTTTCACCGAGAAGACCGCGATCATGGGTATCGACGGCAAGGGCGAGTACGCCACCACCTTCTTCGGCTACGGCGAGAACGGCAAGATCCACAAGATCAAGGAGTTCTTCGACCCGGATTCGCTGGGCGGCCTGTACGGTGCGATCACCGAGTACCTGGGCTTCGAGATGCTCGATGGCGAGTTCAAGGTGATGGGCATGGCGCCCTACGGCGACGCGGCCAAGTACGATTTCTCGCGGCTGGCCAGCTTCGAGAACGGCGAGCTGACCATCAACACCGACTACGCCAACGTCATCGGCTTCCGCCGCTACAAGGAGAAGGGCAAGGGCTTCTACTTCTCGCCCAAGCTGATCGAGTGGCTGGGGCCCAAGCGCGAAGGCGACATCGCCGACGACCCTTACATCCACTACGCGGCGAGCATGCAGGCGCTGTTCGAGAAGCTTGCGCTGCAGATGATGGATCACTACCTGGGCGACATCATCAGGCAGACCGGCAAGATCGCCTTCGCTGGCGGCTGCGCGCTGAACGTCAAGCTGAACCAGAAGATCATCGCGCGGCCCGAGGTGAAGGAACTGTTCGTCCAGCCGGCCTCCGGCGACGCCGGCACCGCGGTGGGCGCTGCTGCCTACGTCTCGCATCAGCGCGGCGTGCCGGTGGAGAAGATGGAACACGTCTATCTCGGCCCGGCCTACTCTAACGAGGACATCATCGCTGCCTGCGCGCGTCACCCGAGCCAGCCGGTATGGAAGCGCATCGACGACATGCCGCAGCGCATCGCCCAGATCATGGTGGCCGGCAATCCGGTCGCCTGGTTCCAGGGGCGCATGGAGTTCGGCCCGCGTGCGCTGGGCGGACGTTCGATCATCGGTTGCCCGAGCGTGGCCGGCGTCGCCGACCGGATCAACGCGCAGATCAAGTTCCGCGAGCGCTGGCGCCCGTTCTGCCCGTCGATGCTCGATACCGTCGCCCCGCAGATGCTCAAGGTCGACCATCCGTCGCCGTTCATGACCTTCACCTTCGAGGTCAACGACGAGTGGAAGAACCGCGTCGGAGAGGTCGTCCACGAGGACGGCACCTCCCGCGCCCAGGTACTCAAGCGCGAGTACAACCCGCGCTACTACGACATGATGAAGGCGCTGGAAGACCTCACCGGCAACGGTGTCTCGCTGAACACGTCGCTGAACCGCCGCGGTGAGCCGATGGTGTGCTCGCCGACCGATGCGTTGAACATGTTCTACGGGTCCGATCTGCCGTACCTGATCATGGAAGACATCCTGGTTGCCAAAGACGGGATGGACTGGCATGACCCCATCGGCTGAGCCGCGCGTTCTGCAGATTTGCCATGGCTATGACGGGCCCTTCCTTGATTGCGCCCGTCAGTACGCGGTGCTGTTCGCCGGGACGCCCTACAAGGTGACCACGGTGTTCCTGACCGGCGCGCCCGATCCGGCGGTGGCGGCCGGTTGCGCGTCCGACGAGGTGCTGTTCCTCGATTACAGCTCCCGGGACATCCGCGGCCTGAAGCTGCGCGCCATCCGCGAGATTCGCCAGATCGCCCGCCTGCGCAGCGTGCAGCTGTGCATCGCCCACCGTTTCAAGCCGATCTACATCGCCTGCCTGGCCACCCGGTTGCCGGTGATTGGCGTGCACCACGCATTCGGCATCTACACGCGGCTGATGCGCCGCGCGTTCGTCGGCCTCTTTCGCCGTCGCCTGACGCTGCTCGGCGTTTCCGACGCCGTGCGCGACGACATGCGCCGCTGTCTCACCGAATGGCCTGCCGAGCGCATCCAGACGCTCTACAACCGTATCGACGTGGCCGCCGTGCAGGCTTTCCAGATCGACCGCGCCGCCGCCCGCGCGGAGCTGGGTCTGCCGGATGGGGCCTGGATCGTCGGCAACGTCGGCCGCCTCCATCCGGACAAGGACCAGGCGACACTGCTGCGTGGCTTCGCCGCCGCGCTGCCGGAGCTGCCGTCCAACAGCCTGCTGACGATCATCGGAACCGGTCGCCTGGAGAGCGAACTCAAGGCTCTTGCCCACGAGCTGGGCATCGCACCGAAGGTCGCGTTCCTCGGCCAGGTGCCCGATGCACGTCGCTACTTCAAGGCCTTCGACGTCTTCGCGCTGAGCTCCGACCACGAGCCTTTCGGCATGGTGCTGCTGGAAGCCATGGCCGCGGGTGTGCCGATCATCTGCAGCGACTGCGGAGGAGGGCGCGAGGTGGTCAAAGGGGTGGGGATGTTGTTCCCGCTCCGTGATGCCGGCGTACTGGCGAAGCACTTGCTGAGCTTGGCGCGTTCCGATGCACCTCAGGCCGCCGACAGGCGCCAGGCTATGGCCGAGCGGCTGGATAGCTGCTTTTCCGACAGGGCGGCGCAGGCTCGATTCACGGAACTGATGTCGCGTATGGAGCGGCTGGAGGCATACCGATGAGCGAACCCGTGGTGCCGTTGGTCTCGGTACTGGTCCCTTGCTACAACTACGCCAATTTCGTTGGCGAGGCGCTAACCAGTGTTCTGGAGCAGGACTATCGCAACTTCGAACTGATCGTCGTCGACGATGGCTCCACTGATGACAGTGCCAGCGTCATCGAGCGCACCATCGAGGCCTCGGAGCCAGGTTCGCGGGCACGCCGTGTCCTGTTCGTGAGGCAGGAGAACCAGGGCGTGAGCGCCGCGCTCAACACGGCCTTGGCGCTCGCGGAGGGTGAATTCGTAGCGACCTTCGACGCCGACGACATCATGCCCCAGGGGCGGTTGGCGGTGCAGGCGGCCTATCTGAGCGAACATCCCGAAGTGGGGTGCCTGGGAGGCGTGGCGATCCGCATTGATGAGCAGGGAACGCTTCTACCCAAGAAAGACAAGAAGCGCGAAGTACGGCGCTACGATTTTGATCGGGCGCTCGCGGAGGCCCTGGTGGTCGGCGGCAACATCGCCGTCTATCGCCGCGACGCGATGATCGCGGTGGGCGGGTACGATCCGGCGATCAAGGTGCAGGACTTTCAGATGACCCTGAAGATTGCCCATGAGGGTTACTTCGTCGATATTTTGCCGGAGATAGTTACGCTGTACAGGAAGCACCCCGATAGCTTGTCCAAGCAATACAAGTCTGAATACTTATATGGTCTACAAGTGATTCAAGACTATAAGGGGTGTGCCGCTTATTCTTCTTCAAAGTCAAAGCTGATAACGAAGGCGTTGCGCATCGCAGTAACGGATGACAAGGCTTACGCCTGGAGATTGCTTTTCCAGGTCCCGTTGGCTCATTGGGATGGCCAGTTGTTCAAGAGGTTTCGTCATCTCCTGTTCAAGCCCAGCTACAGGGGCTGCAGACGTGGGATGGGTGATTGATTTATTTCGTGTATATTTTTAAAGAGAAGTTGTATGCCTTGCGATAAGGTTCGTATCGTTTCGCTGTACTGGAATAATGTCAGGCCGGATCTGGTTTCGGCCCAGGCTCGTGTTTTCAACCTTTTTGGCTACCCAGTAGAACAGCAAAATCTTCATGGGGTCGATCATGGCGCCTGGATGGAGAAGATGCTCGATTCGGCAGCCGATGATGAGGTAGTCATTATCGTTGATATTGACTGTATTCCCTTGTCAGCTGAGGCCGTAGGGCGCGCCGTGAGAGTGGCGCAGGATGGGGCGATATTCGGGTGCGCTCAATCGGCGAATCATATCGATCATCGATTCATCTATGCGGCACCAATGTTTCTGGCGCTTACCGGGCGAACCTGGCGCTTACTGGATGCACCCTCTCTAAAAGCCAGTGAGCAGTATGACGTTGCGGGAAGATTGTCCGCAGTTGCCCGCCAACGAGGTGTCCCGGTAGAGTTGGCCTATCCAACGTGCTCTGCCGTACCTCTGTGGTTGCTGGGTGATACGTTGACTTACGGCCTGTTCACCATCTTCGAAGGGCAGTACCTGCATTTGTTTGAGTCTCGAAATACGGTCGTGGTGCAGTCCTTCGTTGCTTTGGCGAATTCTCTGGTGGCTGATGGCGAGTTGTTCGACTATCGCCCCTTTGTTCTTCGTTGCAACCAGGAAAGCCACGAGCAATATGCCAAAAGATACTTCCTCAAACACAGCTTGTCCGGGAAGCTCAAGCGAGAGTGGGCGCGTTTGAAGAAGCGACTTGGATGCTAGGCGGGCATGACGTGAGCGATCTGCCTTTGGTGACCGTCATCATCCCCTGTTACAACCATGGGCGCTATTTAAGTTCCTCGATAGCATCGGTGCTTGCTCAGGATTATCCTCGCATCGAGTTGATTGTGGTCAACGACGGTTCCCAGGACGACAGTCTTGAGGTCATGCGTAATCTTCAAGCGAGCCACGGGTTTCTGGTGATAGACCAACCCAATGGAGGCGTTACCGTGGCCTCTGAAGCGGGTTGTAAGGTTGCCAGTGGCGAGTACGTGGTGATATTCGATGCTGACGATGTGATGCCTCCTTATCGGATCAGCAAACAAGTTGATTTTTTAAAGAGGAATCCTAATGTCGGCTGTTGCGGAGGAAACTTCGTTTATATTGATAGTAATGGTCGAGAGATTGCAGGTGCTCCTGTAAAGAGCTTTGGTGTTTATGGTTTCCACGAGCTATTCAGTGTTGAAGATCTTTGGGTAGGTGGGCCCACGTCGATGTATCGTCGTAAGGCAATGCTCGAGATAGGTGGTTTCGATTTATCCCTGGATATTCAGGATTTGCAGATGGAGTTGAAAATAGCGCATGCGGGATACGATGTTGCCATTCTAGGCGATATGCTTTCTTACTATAGAAGGCACTCGGAGAACAAATCTTCTAAATACAAGGAAAATTTTTATATTTGTTTGCGGTTGATTGATGCTTATCGGCAGGAGTCGGGGTATCGGCTGGCGTATCAGGCGTTGGTCAATAGCGCATTGAAGCGGGCAGTCAAGGAAGATTTGGTGTTTGCTGCAGCCTTATTCAGAATGTTGCCGCTGCGGGACTGGAATCGAAAGACGTTCAAACGATTCCGTAAGTACGTATGGGTTAGCTGTGCCTCACGATTGACGGGTAGGCGGTCCGCCTAAGACGTCACTCGTTAAAAAACTCTTCCTGATCAGATATTTCCTTATATCCTCTCTTCAGGTCGTCGATGTTCTCTTCAAACAGCCATCGGCGATCCTCCTCATAGCGCTGCATGTGTTTGAGGTTTCTTCTTCGCTTCCAGAGCGAAAGCCGTTTTCGCTCGAGGCGCATGTCCGCGAAATCGATGAGCCCTAGTCGTAGGTCTGGCAACAACAATACGTTGCCCAGATGCAGTGATCGAAAGTAGACCCCGGCTTCATGGAGTTGCGCCAGTAATTGACCGAAGCGGTTGGCGAGGTCCCGCCTTTGGGGCGGGGCAACACTGTTCATCGCCTGCCTTAGCGTTATGCCGGGAAGCCCCTTGTAACGAACGGCTGTGCGTTTGGGGCTGGACAGGCGGTACACCCCGACGATCTCCGGCACGGGAACGCCAAGCGCGCTGAGGGCGTAGGCATTGTCAGCGAAGCGCTGAGCGTAAGGCCTGAAAGCCTCTGAGGAAATCAGGTGTTTACGCCTGAAAAGCTTGAGGAAATCTCCGGTAGCCAACCTCATCACCTTGGGCCCGTGGCCGTCAGCTTCGAGTACCTCAGCGCCTGACGTGAGGGTTTGATAGGCGATGGCGCTCATGGGCAGCATGGTGTGTTCCGACGAGATCATGTCCGCGGATTCTAACGAGTGT
Organism: Pseudomonas sp. PS02288; assembly: GCF_029959715.1. Classification (NCBI taxonomy): domain Bacteria; kingdom Pseudomonadati; phylum Pseudomonadota; class Gammaproteobacteria; order Pseudomonadales; family Pseudomonadaceae; genus Pseudomonas; species Pseudomonas sp. PS02288. Next base: position 54,213 of record NZ_JASCPA010000019.1, read on the forward strand.
TTAGGCCCGTGTCCTTCGATGGTATAGTCTCTTTTTCCTTTCCGTCAGCAGTGGCCAATGACCGATTCAACAAGCAAATCTAATACAATGTCCAGTTTCAGGCTGTATATGCGCCTGCTGAGTTATGTGCGTCGTTATTGGGTGATGTTTGCTGTAAGTATGCTGGGTTACATTATTTTTGCGTCCACTCAGCCCATGATGGCCGGGCTGTTGAAGTACTTCGTGGATGGAATTGCCCATCCTGAAAAAAATATTACGCAGTTGCCCATTCTTGGCGAGATGCAGCTGCTGTATGCAGTTCCGCTTGCATTGTTGCTCATTACGGTATGGCAGGGCATAGGTTCTTTTTTGGGGGGGTATTATCTGGCTCGAGTTGCGCTTGGGCTTGTTCAGGATCTGCGCGTAGCACTGTTCAATAACCTGCTTACATTGCCCAATCGATATTTCGACAACCATGCATCCGGGCACCTGATCTCGCGGATTACCTATAACGTCAGCATGGTTACCGGTGCGGCGACAGACGCGCTGAAAGTGATGGTCAGGGAAGGTCTTACCGTTATTTTCCTGTTCGGCTATCTGGTGTGGATGAACTGGAAACTGACATTGGTCATGGTCGCCATCCTTCCGGTCATTGCGCTGATGGTACGCACGTCCAGCCGCAAGTTTCGCAGCCAGAGTCGAAAAATCCAGGGGGCAATGGGCGAGGTGACGCATGTCACGTCTGAAACCATTCAGGGCTACCGGGTGGTCCGCAGCTTTGGCGGCGAACGCTATGAGAGCGAGCGATTCCTCGCCGCCAGCGAAGACAACATGCGCAAGCAGTTGCGGATGACGCGGACTTCGGCGATCTACACTCCGAGCCTCCAGTTCGTCACCTACAGCGCTATGGCGTTGCTCATGTTCCTGGTGTTGTTCCTTCGCGGAGACTCCACGGTCGGTGACCTAGTGGCCTACATCACCGCGGCAGGCCTGCTTCCCAAACCGATTCGCCAGCTTTCGGAGGTCAGCTCGACCATCCAGAAGGGTCTCGCAGGCGCGGAGAGCATCTTCGATCAACTCGACGAGGCGCCAGAGAAGGACGAGGGGACGGTAGAGAAGGAGCGCGTCAGCGGTGCGCTGGAGGTTCGTAATCTCAGTTTCACATATCCGGGTACGGAAAAACTGATCCTCGACGACATCAGCTTTCACGTCGAGCCGGGGCAGATGGTTGCTCTGGTAGGGCGCTCCGGGAGCGGTAAGTCCACGCTCGCCAACCTGATTCCGCGCTTCTACCAGGGCGAGCCGGGCGCGATCCTGCTCGACGATGTGCCCGTCGAAGCGTATCGCTTGCGCAACCTGCGCAAGCATATCGCGCTGGTTACCCAGAACGTCACGCTGTTCAACGACACCGTTGCCAACAATATCGCCTACGGCGATCTGTCCACGGCGCCGCGGGAGGCTGTCGTGCGTGCAGCGGAAGATGCCTACGCCAAGGAGTTCATCGATCAGCTTCCTCAGGGCTTCGATACCCTGGTCGGTGAGAACGGTGTGCTGTTGTCGGGTGGTCAGCGTCAGCGCCTCGCCATCGCCCGCGCCTTGCTCAAGGATGCCCCGGTGCTGATTCTCGACGAGGCGACCTCCGCGCTGGATACGGAGTCCGAGCGGCATATCCAGGCCGCTCTGGATGAAGTGATGAAGGGGCGCACCACCTTGGTTATCGCGCATCGCCTGTCGACCATCGAGAAGGCCGATACCATTCTGGTTATGGATGCGGGACGCATCGTTGAGCGCGGCTCGCACCAGCAGTTGCTGGATGCCAATGGCTACTACGCCAAGTTGCATGACAAGTTCGAAGAGCTCGCTCGGGATGAGCAGTCCTCCCACTGATGGTTTCTTGCGTGTTTCTGCCGTATCAGCTTCGGGTTCGATAATCATGTTACCGCGCCTTAATCGGACTTTTGCCCCATGAAATTTAGCGGTGACAGCGATATCACCCTGGTAGTGACCAGCTGCGGACGTTTCGATCTGCTCGCCAGGACGCTGGAAACCTTCGATGCGTTCAACACCGCGCCAATTAACCAGGTCATCATCACGGAGGACTCGGGAAGTGATGCGGTAGCCGACGCATTACCTGCTCAATGGAAGGAGCACACGAAAATTTTCGTCAATCGACCGAAGATTGGTCAGCTTGCATCCATCGATCTGGCCTATGGGGCGGTGAAAACACCCTTCATTTTCCATTGTGAGGACGATTGGGAGTTCTATCGCCGTGGCTTCGTCGAGGCATCCAGGGCAATTCTCGAACAGATGCCTTCCGTGCTCGTCGTCTGGTTGCGAAGCTTTGCCCATGACGTCCGCATCAGTTACCCCTTTCATTCGCTGGGCGAGCGCTACGTCATCGAGCGCGAGGCGTGTTCACGGCTGCTGTCGAGCAATCCTTCGTGGCAGGGGTTCACCTTCAATCCAGGCTTGCGTCGTCTGCAGGACTATCGTCCCCTGGCTCCCTTCGCCCGTTTCGAGTCCTCGGCGGCGGGTGAGTCGGGCCTGTCCAGGGCTTATGCCGAGCGACAGTTTTTCGCGGTCATACTGGAGTCGGACGCCGTCCTGCATATCGGCGGAGAAAATCACGTCTGGAACCCCCAGGACGCGCTCAAGAAAAAGAGGAAGGCGCTGCGTCGGGCGATGCGCGTGCTGGCGGCCCTGGCGGTCCTCGGCGTCGGCGCCTTGATTGGCGCTGCCCTCTGCGGGTTCGATTGAGGGCTATTGTCTTGAGCTCCCGGCTATTCGATGCTGCACAACGCTGCCGGCTACTGCTCATCCTGTTGTCGTTCTTCGCATTGCTGGTCGGCCGTTTCTACTGGTACGGAGAGACCACCTCCTGGGCCGCCTTCATCCGCGCCTCCCTGTTCGCTGCCCTGCTATTGGCGCTGGCGGAATGGAAAAGCATCCGCCCTTTTTTGCAGGGCAATGCCTTTGCATTTGTTCTGCTGGGCTTCATGGCCTACTTGGCGGCCAACAGCATTTGTCTGGGCGATGGCAAGACGGCCCGCAGGGTGGCATTGCTGATTGCATTGCTGGTTGCGGTGAGGTGCGTCGTAAGCAAGGCCCCCGGAGCGATGAGGGGGCTGTTGATGCTGATGGTGGTGGTGTCAGCCGGGGTGGCACTCTTCAGCATCTTCAACCTGCACGCGGCGGGCATGCTCAATTTCCAGTATCGAAAGGGAAGTATCGAAGGCTCCGGCGTTCCGGGTTTCGCAGAATTCGAAAACAGCATTCTGGCGGCCCTCGAGCTCGGCTTTTCCTGCGTGACGGCCTGCTGGCTTCTGCTGCAGGCAAGAGGCCGTTGGCTGCAGATGTTGCTCCTGTGCTGTGCGCTAGCCGTCGCCGCCTACATCTACCTGACCTATGGCCGGACGGGCTGGCTGGCCACCCTGGTGGGCTGCGGCATCGTGATGCTTTTCGGCGTCGAACCCCGGCAGAGAGGGCGCCTGCTACTCGCGGGCTTGGCGATTGGTATGGTCGTAGTGGTGGTTTTCCATGAGCGCCTCGCCTACGAGCTATTCAACCGACAGCTGACCAATCGCGACGAGATTTGGGCGATGGTGCTGGATCTGATGCCGGACCACTGGCTATTCGGCCATGGCGCCGACACCAGCCTTAGCCGAATGCTGGGTCATCGCCCGTTGGGTGGCGGGAAGCCCGTCCTGATCGCGCACGCCCACAGCATCTACATGGAAGTGCTGTTCAACTACGGGTTGGTTGGTCTGAGCGGCTTCGCTTCAGTGCTGCTTTTTGCCGGGAACCGGCTCTGGGCACAACGAAAAGAGCCGCTGGCGCTGTTCTGGCTTGCGGTGTTGGTCGGCGGCGCGTTGGGGATGCTCTTCGATTTCAGCTCCTTCGTATCCACGCCCAATCTTCTGTGGCTATGGTTCTGGTTGCCGGTCGCCTGGGCTTTTGCGTTGTCGGGAGCCGTGCAGCATCGGCAGATAACGGCGCCGTTAGCCAAGCGCCAGGGTGTGAAAGAGAAACTCTGAAAAAACGCGGCGTTTTCCTCCGAAGGAAGTAGCGCCGCCGATACGTTCCCCTTGCTTTAACCCGAGACTCCTGCGGCGCCGCGCCAGGCGGCTGCGCGGGATGTCACCTCGGCCCGCCATGTTATTATCCGCGCCGATTTCGCTGTCCGGAGTTACCCATGAAGCTGTCCATGCCCCGTTTCGATCAGGCCCCGGTGTTGGTGGTCGGTGATGTCATGCTCGACCGCTATTGGCATGGCGGCACGTCGCGGATTTCTCCGGAGGCGCCAGTCCCCGTCGTGCGCGTCGACCAGATCGAGGATCGTCCGGGGGGCGCGGCCAACGTCGCGCTGAACATCGCAGCGCTCGGCGCGCCGGCGTTTCTCGTGGGTGTCACCGGCGAGGACGAGGCCGCGCAGAGTTTGGGCGACAGCCTGGCCGCGGCCAAGGTCTCGGCGCATTTCCAGCGCATCGCGCACCAGCCGACCATCGTCAAGCTGCGCGTACTCAGCCGTCATCAGCAGTTGCTGCGGATGGACTTCGAGGAACCGTTCGAGACCGACGCGGCGGCGATGGCGCTGGAGGTCGAGCGCCTGCTGGCCGGGGTGCGTGTGCTGGTGCTTTCCGACTACGGCAAGGGCGCGTTGAAGAACCACCAGGTGCTGATCCAGGCGGCGCGCGCGCGCGGGATACCGGTGCTGGCCGATCCGAAAGGCAAGAATTTCGAGATATACCGCGGCGCCACGCTGATCACGCCGAACCTGGTGGAGTTCGAGGCGATCGTCGGCGCCTGCCCGGACGAGGCCGATCTGGTCGCCAAGGGCGCGCAGTTGATGAGCGATCTCGAACTCGGCGCCTTGCTGGTCACCCGCGGTGAGCATGGCATGACGCTTCTGCGCCCCGATCAGCCGCCGCTGCACCTGCCGGCGCGTGCGCGGGAGGTGTTCGACGTCACCGGCGCGGGCGACACGGTGATTTCCACCCTGGCCGCCGCGCTGGCGGCGGGCGAGGCGCTTCCCCAGGCGGTGGCGTTGGCCAACCTGGCGGCGGGCATCGTGGTCGGCAAACTGGGTACGGCGGCGATCAGTGCTCCCGAGTTGCGCCGCGCGGTTCAGCGCGAAGAAGGTTCGGAGCGCGGCGTGCTGGGTCTCGAACAGTTGCAGTTGGCGATGGAGGACGCGCGCGCCCACGGCGAGAAGATCGTCTTCACCAACGGCTGCTTCGACATCCTCCATGCGGGGCACGTGACCTACCTGGAACAGGCGCGCGCGCAAGGCGATCGGTTGGTCGTCGCGGTCAACGACGATGCCTCGGTCAGTCGTCTGAAAGGGCCTGGCCGTCCGATCAACTCGGTGGATCGGCGGATGGCCGTGCTGGCCGGCCTGGGCGCGGTGGACTGGGTGGTCAGCTTTGCCGAAGACACTCCGGAAAACCTGCTCGAACAGCTCAAGCCGGACGTGCTGGTCAAAGGCGGCGACTACGGCATCGAGGGCGTGGTCGGCGCCTCCATCGTCAAGGCCTATGGCGGCGAGGTGCGGGTGCTCGGCCTGGTTGAGAACAGCTCCACCACTGCCATCGTCGAGAAAATCCGCAGCCGCTAGAGGCTGGCGTCCGAGCCGGGTCTTCGATCCGGCCCGATGCCGAACCCGGCGGGCATCCGTCAATGGCGCCGGAGGGCTCGACCTCATCGATCTTCCTGCTTCGGCTCCAACCGCCCCCACATGCCGTGAGGCGGAGGGCGTCTCAACCCTGCTCTTTCGCCGGCTGCGGCGTCGCCGCGACGTTCTGTCGGGCCAGCCAGTCTTTCCATGGGGCGCGCTCGTCGCGTACCAGCCAGCCTTCCTGCGGCGCGAAGCTTTCGGCCAGCCACAGTCCGCGGGTGCTCACCGGCAGCAACACGCCGCGCTTGAGGCGCAGCAACTCGCCGGTCGGGCGGCGCTGGTCCAGGGCCACCAGGTAGATATCGCCCCGTGAGCGATCCAGGCGCGAGACCAGCTTGCCTTCTTCGAGCACTTCGTCGACGTGGAACAGGCTCGGCAGGCGCGTCTCCTTGGGCAGGTCCAGGCGCATGTCGTAGACCAGTTGCAGCGACGCGGTGGGCAGGTGCACGTAGGCGCGCGGGCGCTCGAGCAGGCGCAGGTTGCCGCACTGCACCGGGCGCGCGGCACCCGATAGCGGGCTGAGGCGGAAGTGCGCCAGCTCGCGGTAGCGCAGCACGCTCTGGTAGGGCGTCGGCAGCCAGGTATCGCCGAACCGCCCGGCGAGCCAGCCGTCGGGCGTTTCCAGCAGGCACTCTTCGGCGACTTCGTTGATCGCGGTGAGCAGCGGCAGGTTCAGTTCGTGGGCCGGCACGTAGCCGGAGATCAGCTTGAGCACCACATCGCCGCGATCGTGGCGGCGCTGGCGCACCAGAATCCAGTACTCACGGCCTTGCCAGCTCAGCGTCAGGCGCACCGAGACGCCGAGGTTGGCCAGCTCGGCAGAGAAGCGCTGGCCGTCGTCGATTTGCAGCGGCCGCCGGCGTTCGAGCATCTGGGTGAAGTTGAGCGGCATCCCCAGGCTGCGGTAGCTGAGCCCGTCCGGGGTGGCTTCGACCAGCAGCGGCAGGGTCTTGAAGGAGCTCGGGTCCTTGCGGGCGAGGGTGCGCGGCATCTTGACTCCTTGGCAGGTCGGCGCCGCTGGGGCGGCTTGTTGTTATCCGGCGATCACCGTTGCGGCGGTCGCCACGTTATGCGACAGGTGCAGCGGATCGATGGTTCCTACGATGGCGCCGGTGACGCCGGGGTGCGAAAACAGCAACTCGAAGCTGGCGCGCACCGGGTCGACACCCGTGCCGAGGCAGGCATGGCCGCTGGCCAGCGCCTTCTTCACCAGTATCGCCTTGCCCAGCTCGGCGGCGCGGTCGAGCACCGGGCGCTCGCCCTGTTCGGCGAGATTGTAGGTGACCATCGCGCAGTCGCCCTGTTCGAGCGCCAGCAGACCGCCCTCGACGGTCTTGCCGGATAGTCCAAAGGCGCGGATCTTGCCCTCGCGCTTGAAGTCGGCCAGCGCCTCGTAGAGTCCACTGTCGCGCAGGATTGCGGTGTCGTTGCCATCCGAATGGATCAGCAGCAGGTCGATGAAGTCGGTCTCCAAACGCTGCAGGCTGCGTTCGAGCGAACGGCGCGCGTGCGCCGGAGTGAAGTCGAAGTGCGACTGGCCGTCGTCGAATTCCTCGCCGACCTTGCTGACGATCACCCAGTCGTTGCGCTGGCCGCGCAGCAGCGGGCCGAGGCGTTCCTCGCTGCGCCCGTAGGCCGGCGCGGTATCGATGAGGTTGATGCCCAGGTGGCGGGCCAGCGCGAGCAGCTGCCGCGCCTTGCTGTCGTCCGGGATGCGGAAGCCGCTGGGGTATTTGACGCCCTGATCGCGGCCCAGCTTCACCGTGCCCAGGCCGAGCGGCGACACCGTCAGGCCGGTGCTGCCGAGGGGGCGATGCAGGTCGTGCAGGGTCGCGACGCTCATTCGAACAGTTCCTCCCACACCGGCTGGCCGACCGGCGGGCGTGGCAGAGTTTCGGCGGCGGATTTCTCGCCGGGCCGGATGCCGTCGCGCTCGAGGGCGACGAACACGCGATCGGCGAAGTCCGGCGCCAGCGCCAGCTTGGTCGGCCAGCCGACGAGAAGCTTGCCCTGTTCGGCGAGGAAGGCGTTGTCGGGGCGGGTCAGCCCGGATTGTTGCGGCTCGGCGCGCTCCACGCGCAGGGTTGCCCATTGCGCCTGCGACAGGTCGATCCAGGGCAACAGATCGTGCAGCTCCTTCTGCGCGGCGCCGATCTGCGTGGCTTCGTTACGCGCCACGCCGTCGGCTTCGGCGAGGTCGCCGCCCAGGTACCAGACCCACTGGCCGTCGGCGGCCGGATGGCTGGTGACGGTCACGCGCGGCTTGCTACCGCCGCCCAGGCAATGCGCGTAGAGCGGTTTCAACGTTGGCGCCTTGACCAGCACCATGTGCAGCGGGCGGAGCTGCATCGCCGGCTGGGCGAGGTTCAGGCGGGCGAGCAGATCCTGGTTGCCGGCGCCGGCGATGAACACCACGCGCTGCGCGCGGATTTCGCGGTCGTCGACCCGTAGGCCCACCAGTTGGCCGTTTTCTTCGAGGGGCGCGACCTGCTGGCCGGCCAGCAGGCTGTCGCCGGCGAGTTCGGCCAGCCGCGCGATCAGGCTCGGCACGTCGAGGACCAGTTCGGCAAGTCGGTAGACCTTGCCCTTGAACCTGGGATGCTGCAGTGCCGGCGGCAGTTGCTCGCCCTTCACCTGATCGACGCGGCCGCGCACTGCCTTGCTGGCGAAGAAGCTGGTGAGGTTGCCGGCCAGGGTGCCGGGCGACCACAGGTAATGGGCTTCGGACAGCACGCGCACACCGGCGAGGTCCAGTTCGCCGCTGCCGGCTAGCGCCTCGCGCCAGCGTCGCGGCATGTCGGCGATGGCTTCGGAGGCGCCGGTCAGCGCGCCATGCAGTGCGTACTTGGCGCCGCCGTGGATGATGCCCTGGGACTTCAGGCTCTGTCCGCCGCCGAGCGCGCCGCTTTCCACCAGCACGGTGGAATAGCCGGCGCGGCGCAGGCGGGCGTTGAGCCAGAGGCCGGCGACACCGCCGCCGACTATAAGGACATCGGTATGCAAAGCGTTGGACATTCGAGGGCTCGTCGTTCGAAAACGGAAGGGGAGTATAAACCGCTGCCTGTCGCCTGCAGGAAGCTGTGACAAAGCAGGCGCCGGAGGCCGCTCAGTGGCCGGTACTGGCGGAGAACAGCTGGATCACCACCACGCCGGCGACGATCAGAGCCATGCCGGCGATGGCGGGCAGATCGAGTTTCTGCCCGTAGATCAGCGCTGCGGCGATGCTCACCAGGACGATGCCCAGGCCCGCCCAGATCGCGTAGGCAATGCCGACCGGAATGCTCTTCACCACCAGCGCGAGCATCCAGAACGACAGGCCGTAGCCGCAGATCACCAGGGCCAGCGGCAGTGGCTTGCTGAAACCGGCGAGCGATTTCATCGACGTGGTGGCGATCACTTCGGCGGCGATGGCGATGCCGAGATACAGGTAACCGGTCATGTTCGGGACTCCTTATCGAGCGGCGGATTCTAATCGCTGCGCCGCGTCCGCAGGGCTGGGTTCGGCCCGTCGGCGTCGCTGCCGCCGAGGCGCACGCGCCTGCGGAAAATTCCGCCGGTTTTTTGCTACGCTGCGCGCCCATGAACCGACGCCTCTACAGCCTGATTTTCCACCTCGCCCTGCCGATCATCGTCGCCCGCCTGTTCTGGCGCGCGCGCCGCGCTCCGGCCTACGCCCAGCGCATCGGCGAACGTTTCGCCCTGGCGCTGCCCGAGGTCGCTCCCGGCGGCATATGGGTACATGCGGTGTCGGTGGGCGAAAGCATCGCCGCGGCGCCGATGATCCGCGCCCTGCGCCAGCGCTACCCGGACCTCCCGATCACCGTCACCTGCATGACCCCCACCGGCTCCGAGCGCATTCGTGCGCTGTTCGGCGACCAGGTCGCCCATTGCTACCTGCCCTACGACCTGCCGTGGGCGGCGGCGCGCTTCCTGCGCCGGCTGCGGCCGCGGCTGGCGGTGATCATGGAAACCGAGCTGTGGCCGAATCACATCCACCAGTGCGCCCGCCGCGGCATTCCGGTAGCCCTCGCCAATGCACGGCTGTCCGAACGCTCGGCGCGGGGCTATGCGCGTTTCGCCAGGCTCACCGCGCCGATGCTTGCCGAGCTGGCGCTGATCGCGGTGCAGAGCGAGGTGGAGGCGCAGCGTTTCCGCCAACTGGGCGCGCGGGCGAAGTGCGTCGAGGTGACCGGATCGATCAAGTTCGACCTGAGCATCGACCCGGCGCTGATCGAACGCGCCGCCGCGTTGCGCGAGGCGTGGCAGGCCACGGCGCGGCCACTGTGGATCGCCGCCAGCACCCACGCGGGCGAGGACGAGGTGCTGCTGGCGGCGCATCGGCAGTTTCTGGGGCGCCGTCCCGATGCGCTGCTGATCCTGGTACCGCGCCACCCGGAACGCTTCGGCGCGGTGTTCGAGCTGTGCCGGCAGAGCGGTTTCGGCAGCGTGCGGCGATCCACCGGCGAGCTCCCGGGCGCGGAAACCTCGGTGCTGGTCGGCGACACCATGGGCGAGCTGCTGTTTCTCTACGCGCTGGCCGATCTGGCGTTCGTCGGCGGCAGCCTGGTGCCGAACGGCGGGCACAACCTGCTGGAGCCCGCCGCGCTGGGTAAACCGGTGCTCAGCGGTCCTCACCTGTTCAACTTCCTCGACATCGCCGCGCAATTGCGCGAAGCCGGCGCGCTGGTGGAAGTTGCCGATGGCGAAGCCCTGGCCGACCGCCTGGACGGGTTGTTCGCCGACCGCGCCCAGGCCCAGGCCATGGCCGACGCCGGCCTGCGCGTGATGCGGGCCAACGAGGGCGCGCTCGGGCGGCTGCTGGCGGGGCTGGGGCGATTGCTGGATTAGCCGGGGCGGTGTATCGCCGGGTTTCGCTGCGGTGGGCGTGGCCCACCCTACGTCGCGGTGCGGGGCTTCCGTAGGGTGGGTCAGGCGTGCTGCGTGGGTGCGGGCGTTTGCGGTGATTGGCGCCGTAACCCATCGGGCAGTATGTCGCCGGGCTCCGTTGCGGTGGGCGTGGCCCACCCTACGTCGAGGTGGGCGCATGCGTATGATCGACGTGTAAAAAAAGCCCGGCATTTGCCGGGCTTTTCTCTTCGTGCGTGTTGCTCAGAGCTGCGGGGTCTTGTTGCGCTGCTCGCGCTCCGTGGCGCCGAGGTCGGGTGGCAGGAAGTCGCGGTCCGGATCGTAGTCGGGCTTGAGGTAGCTGGCCAGGGTTTCCAGATCGGCCGGGCTGAGGGTGCCGGCGGACTGTTTCAGGCGCAGGTTGTCGAGGATGTAGTCGTAGCGCGCATTGTTGTAGTCGCGCACCGAGGCGTACAGCTGGCGCTGCGCGTCGAGCACGTCGACGATGTTGCGGGTGCCGACCTGGTAGCCGATCTCGGTGGCTTCCACCGCGCTCTGGTTGGAGACGATGGACTGGCGCCGGGCGGCGACCTGCTCGACGTCGGTGTTCACCGCGCGGTGACGGTTGCGGGTGTCCTGTACCACCTGACGGCGCAGGCTTTCGCGCTGCTGCTCGGCCTGGTTGAGCAACTGGTAGGCCTCGCGGGCCTGGGAACTGGTCAGGCCGCCGCTGAAGATCGGGATGTTCAGTTGCACGCCGATGCTGGTCTGCTCGACGTCGCCGTTGTAGCGCGGAAGATTGATCCCGGCTGCGGCGCCGAGCGCCTCGTTGGCGCCGGAATTGCTGAAGCCCAGCGCATCGTTATCGCCCTTCTCGTAGCTGGCGACGGCATCCAGGGTTGGTGCGTGGCCGGCCTTGCGCTGGCGCAGCGTCTCTTCGGCGGCGTTGACCGCGTAGTTGACTGCCTGCAGGTTGAGGTTCTGCTGCGCGGCGGTGTCGACCCAGGACTTCGCGTCGTTCGGCACCGGCGTCTGCACGGGCAGGGTGTGACGGATGCCCTCGACGGCCGGGAAGTCGCGGTTGGTCAGGGTGATCAGCGCCTGGAAGGCGTCGTCGACGTTGCGCTGCGCGATGATCCGGTTGGCCCGCGCGGTGTCGTAGCCGGCCTGGGATTGCAGCACGTCGGTGCGGTCGGACAGGCCAACGTCGAAGCGCTCGTTGGCCTGGTCGAGCTGGCGCTTGAAGGCGGATTCCTCGGCCTTGGTGGCGGCCAGGTTGTCCTGCGCGCGGAGCACCGCGAAGTAGGTCTCGGCGGTCTGCAGGATCAGGTTCTGCTGGGTTGCGGAAAACTCCAGCGCGGCCTGTTCGCTGGTCGCCTGGGCGGCCTGCAGCTGGAACCAGCGGTCGGCGCGGAACAGCGGCTGGCTGAGGTTGGCCTGATAGGAGAAGGCGTTGCGATCGACCTTCTGGCTGCCGGCGCTGGTATCGATCTTGGTCCGCGTGTCGCCGGTGAAGGCGCCGGCGCTGAGGTACGGCAGGAGACCGGCGCGCGCCTGGGGCACCAGTTCCTGGCGGGCGGCGAGCTGCGCGCGGGCGGCGGCCAGGTCGGCGTTGTTGTTGACGGCTTCCTGGTAGACGGTGACCAGGTCGGTCTTGCTGGAGAGGGGCACTTCTTGTGCCTGAGCCAGGCCGGAGGAAGCCGCAGCCACAGCGACAGCCAGCGAAAGTCTGCGCAGCATGATCGTTCCTAGATTCGTTTCGAGAGCGGCAAGGCTAAGTGCACCACCCATGCCGGTCAAGCGCGCCATGGCCGTTGATTGGCGGGCTCTCCGGCCATTTGTGCCGGGGTTGATGACAAATCATCATTTAACCTCCGGACGATGACCCTGCGCTGGGGTTGGTTTTATCGCCGGGGGTTGTTTAGACTGGGGCCGTTCTTGTCGGGGTGCCTCGAATCGGAGGCTGAGATCGGAGAGTTCCGGATCCCGTTGAACCTGATCAGGTTAAGGCCTGCGTAGGGAACAAGATGTGCTCGCCCTAGGGCGGCTCCTCTCGGCACCGGTCCTGGTGCACCTCTGCTTCATCAGGTTCGCTCCGACATTCAGCCAGGAGCCAGCCGATGACCGTAAAACAACAACAAGACGACCGTGCCAACCTCAGCGACAGCGCTCGGGTCGACCAGCAGTCCATCCAGCCGTTTCCCCGTTCGCAGAAGATCTACGTGCAAGGCAGCCGCCCGGACATCCGCGTGCCGATGCGCGAAATCAGCCTGGACGTCACGCCGACCGCCTTCGGTGGCGAGATCAACGCCCCGGTGCTGGTCTACGACACCTCCGGCCCCTACACCGATCCGGCCGTGCAGATCGACGTGCGCAAGGGGCTGGGCGATGTGCGCTCGGCGTGGATCGCGGATCGCGACGATACCGAGTTGCTCGACGGGCTGAGTTCGCGGTTCGGCCAGGAGCGCCTGGCCAATCCCGAACTGACGCGGATGCGCTTCGCCCACGTGCGCAACCCGCGCCGCGCCAAGCCCGGCAGGAACGTCAGCCAGATGCACTACGCGCGGCAGGGCATCATCACGCCCGAGATGGAATACATCGCCATCCGCGAGAACATGAAACTGGCCGAACACCGCGCCGCGGGCCTGCTCGACCAGCAGCACGCCGGACACAGCTTCGGCGCGAGCATCCCGAAGGAGATCACCGCCGAGTTCGTCCGTGAGGAAGTGGCCCGCGGCCGCGCGATCATCCCGGCGAACATCAACCACACCGAGCTGGAGCCGATGATCATCGGCCGCAACTTCCTGGTGAAGATCAACGGCAATATCGGCAACAGCGCCCTGGGTTCGTCCATCGAAGAAGAAGTGGCCAAGCTGACCTGGGGCATTCGCTGGGGCTCGGACACGGTCATGGACCTGTCCACCGGCAAGCACATCCACGAAACCCGCGAGTGGATCATCCGCAACTCGCCGGTGCCGATCGGCACGGTACCGATCTACCAGGCGCTGGAAAAGGTCAACGGGGTGGCCGAAGACCTGACCTGGGAGCTGTTCCGCGACACCCTGATCGAGCAGGCCGAGCAAGGCGTGGATTACTTCACCATCCACGCCGGCGTGCTGCTGCGCTATGTGCCGCTGACCGCCAAGCGCGTCACCGGCATCGTTTCCCGTGGCGGCTCGATCATGGCCAAGTGGTGCCTGGCCCACCACAAGGAGAATTTCCTCTATACCCACTTCGACGACATCTGCGAAATCATGAAGGCCTACGACGTGTCCTTCTCCCTGGGTGATGGCCTGCGCCCCGGTTCGATTGCCGACGCCAACGACGCCGCTCAGTTCGGCGAGCTGGAAACCCTCGGCGAGCTGACCAAGATCGCCTGGAAGCATGATGTGCAATGCATGATCGAAGGCCCCGGCCACGTGCCGATGCAACTGATCAAGGAGAATATGGACAAGCAGCTGGAATGCTGCGACGAGGCGCCGTTCTACACCCTCGGCCCGCTGACCACCGATATCGCACCGGGCTACGACCACATCACCTCGGGCATCGGCGCGGCAATGATCGGCTGGTTCGGCTGCGCCATGCTCTGCTACGTCACGCCCAAGGAGCACCTGGGCCTGCCGAACAAGGATGACGTCAAGACCGGGATCATCACCTACAAGATCGCCGCGCATGCGGCGGACCTCGCCAAGGGGCATCCGGGGGCGCAGATCCGCGACAACGCGCTGTCCAAGGCGCGCTTCGAGTTCCGCTGGGAAGACCAGTTCAACCTCGGCCTGGACCCGGACACCGCCCGCGCCTACCACGACGAAACCCTGCCGAAGGACTCGGCGAAGGTCGCCCACTTCTGCTCCATGTGCGGGCCGAAGTTCTGCTCGATGAAGATCACCCAGGAAGTCCGCGACTACGCCAAGGACAACGGCCTCTCCGACGAGAGCAAGGCGGTCGAGGCGGGGTTCCGCGAGCAGGCCGAGCGCTTCAAGGGCGAGGGTTCGGTGATCTACAAACAGGTCTGATGCGCTTGGCTGGACGACGCTTTTGCCGAGGCCACCACGGGTGGAGGTATGAAGCGTCATCCACCCTACGAATACACAGCGCTGCGGCCAGTCCGCAGCCGTCTTTCACCTGAACGAGCCCCCTACGATGCCTCTTCCTTCCGGCACCTATTCCCCCGGCGTTGCCGTCCCTGCCGCTCAGCGCGTGCTGGGCGCGCGCGATCTGTTTTCCCTGTGGTTCTCCCTCGGCATCGGGCTGATGGTGCTGCAGCTCGGCGGCCTGCTGGCGCCGGGCCTCGGCCTGGCGGGCGGCGTCGGCGCGATCCTGCTCGGCACCGCGGTCGGCGTGCTGCTGCTCGGCGCGGTGGCGGTGATCGGCGCCGATACCGGATTGTCGGCGATGTCAGCGCTGAAACTCAGCCTGGGCAGCCGCGGTGCGATGCTGCCGGCGCTGCTCAACCTGCTGCAACTGGTCGGCTGGGGGGCGTTCGAGATCATCGTCATGCGCGATGCCGCCAGCCTGCTGGCCGGCAAGGTGTTCGCCGAGGGCAGCGTGCTGACCAGCCCATGGCTGTGGACGCTGTTCTTTGGCGCACTGGCCACGCTGCTGGCGGTGAGCGGCCCGCTGACCTTCGTGCGCCGGGTGCTGCGCAAGTGGGGCATCTGGCTGCTGCTCGGCGCCTGCCTGTGGCTGACCTGGAATCTCTTCGACAAGGCCGACCTTGGCGAGCTGTGGGCGCGCGCCGGCGACGGTTCGCTGCCGTTCGCCCTGGGTTTCGACATCGCCATCGCCATGCCGCTGTCGTGGCTGCCGCTGATCGCCGATTACTCGCGCTTCGGCAAGGCGGCCGGGCGGGTGTTCGCCGGCAGCGCGGCGGGTTTCTTCTGCGGCAACGTCTGGCTGATGAGCCTGGGTGTGGCCTACACCCTGGCCTTCGCCCCGAGCGGCGAGATGAACGCCCTGCTGCTGGCGCTGGCCGGCGCCGGACTGGGCATTCCGCTGCTGCTGATCCTGCTGGACGAGTCGGAAAACGCCTTCGCCGACATCCACTCCGCGGCGGTGTCCAGCGGCACCCTGGTGGCGTTGAAGGTCGAGCACCTGGCGCTGGGCCTGGGTACGTTGTGCACACTGATCGCGCTGTTCGCGCCGCTGGCGGAGTATCAGAACTTCCTGCTGATGATCGGCTCGGTGTTCGCGCCGCTGTTCGGCGTGGTGCTGGTCGACCACTTCGTGCTGCGCCAGCGCCGCGCCGCCGTGGCGCCGGCCGGCTTGCGCTGGGATGCGCTGGTCGCCTGGGCGTGCGGTGCGGTCATCTACCACCTGCTGGCGCAGCTGGCACCGGACGTGGGCGCGACGCTGCCGTCGCTGCTGCTCGCCGGCGTGCTGCAACTCGCGTTCGGCTGGTCGCGGCGCGGCCGGCAGGCGTCCACGGTCGCATGAGCTAGGCGCGGGGCGCGCGCGGCGCCCCCCGCGGCACATCATAGGGACGGAATGCGGCGGGACGCGGCCCCGGCCGCC